>NZ_JAENDM010000006.1:0-150733 GCF_019375075.1 Escherichia sp. XD33 | reverse complement strand
TGCCCCGGGCAGTCTACGTGTGCGTAGTGACGGGTCGGGGTGTCGTATTCAACGTGAGAAGTGTTGATGGTGATACCACGAGCTTTTTCTTCCGGCGCGTTATCGATCTGGTCGAATGCACGAGCAGCACCGCCGTAGGTTTTAGCCAGTACGGTGGTGATTGCAGCGGTCAGAGTAGTTTTACCGTGGTCAACGTGGCCGATAGTACCAACGTTAACGTGCGGTTTTGTACGTTCAAATTTTTCTTTAGACACGGCTATATTCCTTACTATAGTGCTCTCCCCTTCAGGAGAGAGCACGGGACTTTGGTATTAACCCTTAGGCTTATTTACCACGGGCTTCAATTACGGCCTGAGCAACGTTACTCGGCGCTTCATCATACTTCAGGAATTCCATAGTGTATGATGCACGACCTTTGGTCAGAGAACGCAGCTGAGTTGCGTATCCGAACATTTCAGACAGCGGTACTTCAGCGTGGATCTTAACGCCAGTAACTTCAGATTCCTGACCTTTGAGCATACCACGACGACGGCTCAAGTCACCGATAACGTCACCGGTGTTCTCTTCCGGAGTTTCTACTTCAACCTTCATGATCGGCTCAAGCAGAACTGGTTTCGCTTTCTTAAAGCCTTCTTTAAAGGCGATAGAAGCAGCCAGTTTAAACGCCAGTTCAGAGGAGTCAACGTCATGGTAAGAACCGAAGTGCAGACGAATACCCATGTCTACTACCGGGTAGCCTGCCAGCGGACCTGCTTTCAGCTGTTCCTGGATACCTTTATCAACGGCCGGGATGTATTCGCCAGGGATTACACCACCTTTAATGTCGTTGATGAACTCGTAGCCTTTCGGGTTTGAACCCGGCTCCAGCGGGTACATGTCGATAACAACATGACCATACTGACCACGACCACCAGACTGTTTCGCGTGTTTACCTTCAACATCGGTAACTTTCTGGCGGATAGTTTCACGGTAAGCAACCTGCGGTTTACCTACGTTCGCTTCAACGTTGAATTCACGCTTCATACGGTCAACGATGATGTCGAGGTGCAGTTCGCCCATACCCGCGATGATGGTCTGGTTAGATTCTTCGTCAGTCCATACACGGAAAGACGGGTCTTCTTTAGCCAGACGGCCCAGAGCCAGACCCATTTTTTCCTGGTCAGCTTTGGTTTTCGGTTCAACTGCGATGGAGATTACCGGCTCAGGGAATTCCATACGTTCCAGAATGATCGGCGCATCCGGGTCACACAGGGTGTCACCAGTGGTTACGTCTTTCAGACCGATAGCAGCAGCGATGTCGCCCGCGCGAACTTCTTTGATCTCTTCACGTTTGTTAGCGTGCATCTGAACGATACGACCGAAACGCTCACGTGCAGCTTTCACGGAGTTCAGTACGGTATCACCAGAGTTAACCACACCGGAGTAAACACGGAAGAAGGTCAGGTTACCAACAAACGGGTCGGTAGCGATTTTGAACGCCAGTGCAGAGAACGGCTCGTCATCACTTGCGTGACGTTCAGCCGGAGTGTCTTTACCGTCGTCCAGGATACCGTTGATCGCAGGTACGTCAACCGGGGATGGCAGGTAATCAATTACCGCATCCAGCATCGCCTGAACACCTTTGTTCTTGAACGCAGAACCACAGGTTACCAGGATGATTTCGTTGTTCAGAACGCGCTGACGCAGAGCACCTTTGATTTCTGCTTCAGTCAGTTCTTCACCACCCAGGTATTTTTCCATCAGCTCTTCAGAAGCTTCAGCTGCGGATTCGATCAGGTTCTGGTGCCATTCGTTAGCCAGTTCAACCATGTCTGCCGGGATATCTTCGTATTCGAAGGTTACGCCCTGGTCAGCGTCGTTCCAGTTGATAGCTTTCATTTTCACCAGGTCAACAACACCGGTGAAATGTTCTTCAGCACCAATCGCCAGCTGCAGCGGAACCGGGTTCGCGCCCAGACGGGTTTTGATCTGGTTAACAACTTTCAGGAAGTTCGCACCCATGCGGTCCATTTTGTTAACGAACGCAATGCGCGGAACTTTATATTTGTTTGCCTGACGCCATACGGTTTCAGACTGCGGCTGAACACCACCAACTGCGCAGTAAACCATTACCGCACCATCGAGAACACGCATGGAACGTTCTACTTCGATTGTGAAGTCAACGTGCCCCGGGGTGTCGATGATGTTGATGCGATGCGGCTCATACTGCTTAGCCATACCAGACCAGAATGCAGTAGTCGCAGCGGAAGTGATGGTAATACCACGTTCCTGCTCCTGCTCCATCCAGTCCATGGTTGCAGCGCCGTCATGAACTTCACCGATTTTATGGTTTACACCGGTGTAGAACAGAATACGTTCGGTAGTAGTGGTTTTACCGGCGTCGATGTGCGCACTGATACCGATGTTACGGTAGCGTGCGATGGGTGTTGTACGAGCCATTTGTTTCCTCGTTTATCTTTTAGGCGTTCAATTTAAGTAGCCCAAAGCGGGCTGCTTACTGGAAGCGCCCGCCTGGTGACTAAAACTCCGAAGGGATTACCAACGGTAGTGTGCGAACGCCTTGTTGGCTTCGGCCATACGGTGAACGTCTTCACGTTTCTTAACTGCAGTACCTTTGTTTTCTGCAGCATCAGAAAGTTCGTTCGCCAGGCGCAGAGCCATGGATTTATCACCGCGTTTACGAGCAGCTTCAACGATCCAACGCATTGCCAGAGCATTACGACGAACCGGACGGACTTCAACTGGTACCTGATAAGTAGAACCACCAACGCGGCGAGACTTAACTTCTACAGTCGGGCGCACGTTTTCGAGAGCTACTTCGAATGCTTCCAGTTCAGATTTACCAGAGCGCTGAGCCAGGGTCTCCAGCGCGCTGTATACGATAGATTCAGCAGTAGATTTTTTACCATCTACCATCAGGATATTTACAAATTTAGCCAGCAGTTCTGATCCGAACTTCGGATCCGGCAGAATTTTACGCTGACCAATGACGCGACGACGTGGCATGGAAATACTCCGTTGTTAATTCAGGATTGTCCAAAACTCTACGAGTTTAGTTTGACATTTAAGTTAAAACGTTTGGCCTTACTTAACGGAGAACCATTAAGCCTTAGGACGCTTCACGCCATACTTGGAACGAGCCTGCTTACGGTCTTTAACGCCGGAGCAGTCAAGCGCACCACGTACGGTGTGGTAACGAACACCCGGGAGGTCTTTAACACGACCGCCACGGATCAGGATCACGGAGTGCTCCTGCAGGTTGTGACCTTCACCACCGATGTAGGAAGTCACTTCGAAACCGTTAGTCAGACGAACACGGCATACTTTACGCAGCGCGGAGTTCGGTTTTTTAGGAGTGGTAGTATATACACGAGTACATACGCCACGTTTTTGCGGGCATGCTTCCAGCGCAGGCACGTTGCTTTT
This sequence comes from Escherichia sp. XD33, assembly GCF_019375075.1. Taxonomy (NCBI): domain Bacteria; kingdom Pseudomonadati; phylum Pseudomonadota; class Gammaproteobacteria; order Enterobacterales; family Enterobacteriaceae; genus Escherichia; species Escherichia sp. XD33. Next base: position 147,307 of record NZ_JAENDM010000006.1, on the reverse strand, counting down.
CGCAACTTTGCGAGCACGTGGTTTGCGTACCAGCTGGTTAACTGTTGCCATTAAATAGCTCCTGGTTTTAGCTTTTGCTTCGTAAACACGTAATAAAACGTCCTCACACAATATGAGGACGCCGAATTTTAGGGCGATGCCGAAAAGGTGTCAAGAAATATACAACGATCCCGCCATCACCAGGCCATCTGGCTGGGGTGCTTAACCGTAAGTCTGACGAAATCAGTATAGTCAATGAGAATGATGTCGTTCGAAATTTGACCAGTCAAACCGCGGGCAATAAGGTCTTCGTTCAGGGCATAGACCTTAATGGGGGCATTACGCAGACTTTCAAGGTAGCGGTTACCGTCAACTGCGGCAGTTACGCCATCTTGCAATAATAGCAGTTCGTCTCCTTCACTGAGCAGACGCAGCAGCGCAGCAAAATCCGTCAGCCAGGGTGAGCGATGTAATGTGTGCAGCATAAACGCCTCAAAACCTCAAAATAACATCGTAGTTGGCGAGTTCGCGGCGTAAGGCATCTGCTTCGAGCGGCGTGGCTTCGACAACAAAGGGTGTCTGCGGATCTAACCCGCGTTCGCGCAGTGAAGCCGCACAAACCCAGCACTGTTCAATGTCGTACAGACCCAACAATTTAAAAGTGGCAATGTAATCACGCGCCAGCACTGCATCGGGCTTTTGTCCTGGCAGCAGCTGAAAAACGCCATCAGCTATAAAGAAGACAGCCAGATCGTCAGTTAATGCGGAAGTTGCCAGTAAAGCATCTAAACCTTCCCGGCCTGCGGCTGTACCATGAGGTGCAGTAGAAAAAACAAACGCAATTCGTTTCATCAGAACTGTACCACCCTGTCACAGGTCAGCGAGGCTTCCGCCAGCGCCCCAAGTCCGCTTAAGGTAAATCCCTGCTGAAGGTTTGACGAAGCCAGCCCCAGTCTTCCGGCCTCCGTTTCATCAACAACGCCACGGCGTAATGCTGCCGCTACGCAGATATTCAGCGCCACACCATGTTGCGCATTCAGTTGTTGCCAGGCCCGTACGAGGTCAAATTCGTCACTTGCCGGAGAGGTCAATTGGTTAGCGTTATAGACCCCTTCCCGATAGAAAAAGACGCTGCTTAACTCATGGCCATCTGCTATCAGCGCCTGCGCAAACTGAAAAGCACTACTCGCCTGTTGCGTACCGTATGCTGGCCCGGTCACCACGATGGCAAAACGCATTACTTATCTTGCCCCTGGAAATCACCGCTCTTGAACTGGCGGATGTAGAGATAGACAGTGTGTTTGGAGATGTTCAGGCGGTCAGCAACCTGGTTGATCGCATCTTTAATATCGAAGATCCCTTTCTCGTAGAGATTCAGCACGATCTGACGATTTTTGGCGTTATTAGAAACATTGCGATCGGCATTCACTTCTTCGATGGTGAACTCCAGCGTTTGGGTAACCAGATCTTCAACAGAAGAGGCAAAGTTGACGCTTGAACCGACATCCGGGGTTTCTGGCGGCACAAAGGTGCTCATAATCTGCGAGAAGGGAACATCAAGATTCATATTGATGCACAGCAGACCAATTACACGCTGTTCGCGGTTACGAATCGCGATAGTCAGGGACTTCATTAATACGCCGCTTTTGGCGCGAGTAAAGTAGCATTTAGAAACGCTGCTATCCGCTCCCGTCATATCGTGCAGCATACGTAGCGCCAGGTCAGTAATTGGCGAACCAATCTTCCGGCCTGTATGTTCACCGTTAGCAATGCGAATGGCTGAACATTTTAGATCCTGCAAAGAGTGCAAAACGATTTCACAGTGGGAGCCAATAAGCATCGCTAACCCGTCCACCACCGCTTCGTAGGATTTCAGAATATCAAAATCGGTCTGGTCGAAAGGACGTTGATCCAGTAAATCCAACTCACTGGTTTCGTTGGTTAAAAGCGACCTGGACATGAAAAAAAACACTCCTTTTCAGGAGCCTGTCGTTAACTTTTCAGGGCAGGCTCATTAATGATGCGGGTAATTAAATTAATACAGCGGAGGTTCCGCTTTCCAGCACTAATTATATCCGGCCTGTAATAAAAAAACCGCCGCCTGGTCAGGCGGCGGTTCTTAATGCTTATTTTTTAGCAGAATCTGCGGCTTTCGCATCAGCTTCCGGCTTTGCATCAGCCTTCGGCGCTGGTTTCACATCCAGCAGCTCTACGTCAAACACCAGGGTAGAATTCGGTGGGATCCCCGGAACACCCGCTTTGCCGTAAGCCAGTTCTGGTGGAATAACCAGTTTGATCTTACCGCCTTTCTTGATGTTCTTCAGACCTTCTGTCCAACCCGGGATAACACCGTCCAGACGGAAAGAAAGCGGTTCACCACGGGTGTAAGAGTTGTCGAACTCTTTACCGTCGATCAGCGTACCTTTGTAGTTCACTACAACAGTATCGCTGTCTTTCGGTGCTTCGCCTTTACCGGCTTCTACTACCTGATAAACCAGACCAGTTGAAGAGGTTTTCACACCTTTCTCTTTGGCAAATTTCTCGCGGTACTCTTTACCTTTTGCTTCGTTATCAGCCGCGTCTTTTTCCATCTTCGCCTGAGCAGAAGACTTCACGCGAGCTTCGAATGCTTGCAGAGTCTGTTCGATCTCTTGGTCGGAGAGTTTGCTCTTATCAGCAAATGCATCCTGAACACCAGCGATCAGCTGATCTTTATCCAGTTTGATGCCCAGTTTTTCTTGTTCTTTTAGAGAGTTTTCCATGTAACGACCCAGCGAGGCACCCAGTGCATAAGCTGATTTCTGATCGTCATTTTTGAACGCTGCTTTGCTGTCAGCAGTTGTAGCAGGTTTTGCAGCTTCAGCAGCAAAAGTGATTGGTGCATGCAGGGCAACGGCCATTGTGGTCGCCAGCAGCGTTACTTTAAACAGTGATTTCATCCATATCTCCAGGATCGGGGCATCTCACCCCAGGGTTAACTATTATCAGAAGGGTACTATAAAGCGTTGTCGAACAAATCTACATACAGACACGCCCTATTATCATCTATTTTCAGACTCTTTTTGTTTAAATTAGTTTCGATGACCGCGAAATGAGTGCTGTCTCGGGCAGCAAAGTTAAGTAGAATCCGCGGCGACCATTCGACAAAAGAGGTGAATCATGCAGGATTTATCATTGGAAACACGCCTGGCAGAGCTGGAGAGCCGACTGGCTTTTCAGGAAATCACCATTGAAGAACTGAACGTCACGGTGACCGCTCATGAAATGGAGATGGCGAAACTGCGCGATCATCTGCGTCTGCTGACCGAGAAGTTAAAAGCCAGCCAGCCGTCGAACATCGCGTCGCAGGCTGAGGAAACGCCACCGCCACATTATTGAGGCGTAAAAAAAGCGGGGATTCCCCGCTTTTTTGTCACCTTTTCGGTATTAGTGGCAACCACAACCGCCGTTGCCTTTACCGCCACAGCAACCTTCGCCACCGTGTTCATGACCGTGATCGTGGCCATGACCGCCGCAGCAACCGTCGTGGTCGTGATCGTGGTGATGATCGTGCGCGCCGTGAACGTGACCATGAGCCAGTTCTTCTTCGGTCGCTTCACGAATCGCCACAACCTCAACGTTGAATTTCAGGTTCTGACCGGCCAGCATGTGGTTACCATCAACCACTACGTGATCGTCTTCAACCGCAGTGATTTCAACCGGTACCGGACCCTGGTCGGTTTCAGCCAGGAAACGCATACCTACCTGCAGTTCATCAACGCCCATAAATACGTCTTTAGGAACACGTTGCACCAGGTTTTCGTCGTACTGACCGTAAGCGTCGTTCGCGCCAACAGCGACATCAAATTTGTCGCCAACTTCATGACCTTCCAGCGCCGTTTCCAGGCCAGAGATCAGGGAACCGTGACCATGCAGGTAGTCCAGCGGCGCACTCACCGGAGACTCATCAACCAACACACCGTCTTCTGTACGTACCTGATAGGCCAGGCTGACCACCAGGTCTTTTGCTACTTTCATGATATCTCCTGAGCATGGGAAGAATAGTGGCGCAGATTGTAGCGGAATTCTGCAGCCGTGTACTCACTAGCTTAAAAAAACTCGGCGCATATCGCTAGTCCGGATGAAAAATCCCGATCACTTGCTCATCTTTGCGAACGTGATCGCGGGCTTCTTTGTCTGCTTCTCGCATCTGATGTCCGCACTTAACGCATTCAACAATATCAATATTATTTTCGCGCCACATCGCCATTGAATCCTGTGCCTGACAGGCCGGGCATTTTGCGCCCGCAATAAAACGTTTTCGGATTGCCATCTTTACCCTCTACTCAAATTCATCCCAGCCGTCCAGCTGGCGTCGTTCTTGTTGCATTTCACGCTGGAAAATCTCTTCCAGTTCGCGTCGGGCTTCCCTGGCGCGAGAAATTTGTACAGTATCGGCATGCATTGGGATGAGCTCTCGCAGCATCCGCATATCCAGGCGGCGAAAATGCAGTTGCGCCCGCTGCGCCTGATGCGGATGCATGCCAAGCGTGACCAGCGTCTTGCGCCCCAGCTCTAACGCACTGGAGAATGTTTCACGGGAAAACTGCGTCACCCCTGCCTGTAATAACTCATGCGCTTCCACACGTCCGCGCGCTCGCGCAAGAATATGCAAATGCGGAAAGTGCTGCTGGCATATTTCCACCAGCTTCATGGTGTCTTCCGGTTCGTTACAGGTGATCACGATAGACTCAGCGGCCTCTGCACCCGCAGAACGTAAAAGATCGACCTGCGTGGCGTCGCCGTAATAAACTTTGTAGCCGTATTTACGCATCAGGTTAACGGCGCTGATATCCCGCTCCAGCACGGTAATGCGCATTTTATTTGCCATCAGCAAACGACCAATCACCTGACCAAAACGCCCGAAGCCCACGACAATGACCTGGGGTTTATCATCGTTGACCCACGGTTTTTCGTCTTCTTCTTCCGGTCCGTTAAACTGGCGGGATAGCCATTTATCCACCAGCTTCATCAGCAACGGCGTGGTCATCATGGAAAGCGTCACCGTCACCAGCAACAGCGCCATCTGGTCGCCCTGGAATAAGCGTTGCGAAGAAGCGGTAGAAAAGAGGACAAAGGCAAACTCGCCGCCCTGACTCAACACGCCAGCAAACTGCATCCGCTCTGAGCTACGCACGCCATACAATCGCGCCAGCAGATACAACACGAGAATTTTCACCGCCACCAGCACAACCACGCTTATCACTACCCACAACAGATGGGTATAAAGCACCCCGAGATTGAGCGACATGCCGACAGAGATAAAGAACAAACCGAGCAGCAAGCCTTTGAAGGGATCGATAGCCGTTTCCAGTTCATGGCGATATTCACTTTCCGCCAGCAGCACGCCCGCAATAAACGTACCGAGCGCCATCGACAGCCCCAGCGCATCCATAAACAATGCGGAACCCAATACCAGCAGCAGCGTCGCGGCGGTGAACACTTCCCGCACGCCAGAAGCTGCAATAAAACGGAATACCGGACGCAATAAATAGCGCCCGCCAATCAGCATGCCGACAAACGCCAGCACCTTCATGCCGATCTTCATCCAGTCGAAATTTTCGTCTGCCGAACCCGCCAACAACGGCACTAACGCCAGTGCCGGGATCACCGCCAGATCCTGAAACAGCAGAACCGAAAAACCTAGCTGCCCGGATTCGCTGCGATTCATCCCTTTCTCACGCATCAATTGCAACGCCATTGCAGTTGAAGACATCGCAAGGCCAATGCCACCGACCACCGCCGCCTGCCAGGCGAAATCCGTCAGCATCAATAATCCCGCCAGCAACGCCGCGCTTAACAGCACCTGTGCCGCGCCTACGCCAAAAATCGAACGCCGCAGTTGCCAAAGCTTGGAGGGATTCAACTCAAGGCCGATGATAAACATCAGGAACACCACGCCGAGTTCCGAAAAGTGGAGGATCTCATCGACGTCGCTAATAAACCCCAGCCCCCACAGGCCAATTGCAATCCCTGCCAGCAAATATCCCAACACAGCGCCAATACCCAGCCGCGATGCCAACGGCACCGCAGCCACCGCCGCGAAGAGAAACAGCACTCCTGCAAGTAAAAAATCGGAACCTTCCATCAGCGGCCTCCTGGAGACAGCGGATTTGCCAGCCAGTCACCGTAGGCTCTGGCGTGGCTCGCCAGCTCCTGTGCGCTTTGCCGTCTCGCCCAGTAAATAATGATGGGACTTAACCAATGCATCCGGCACATGCCCGCCGCCAGTTCAAAGGGGCGCAGAACATCGCTCATCGGGTAGCGATTCAATGCGTCATAACGGTAAGCACTTTCCGGCTCGCCGGTGGTAATCACGCTACGCCAGTACTTTCCCGCCAGTTGGTTTCCTCCTGGCCCGCTGGCAAAACCACGGCTTAATACCCGGTCCAGCCACTCTTTCAGTAGCGCCGGGCAGCTATAGGTATAAAGAGGATGCTGAAAGACAATCACCTCGTGCTCGCGCAGTAATGCCTGCTCACGGGGGATATCAATAAAAAAATCGGGATAGTGCGCGTAAAGGTCGTGCACGGTAACATTGCTGAGCTGCGTAGCCGGTTTAAGCAGCACCCGGTTTGCCACCGAGTCCTGAGATTCCGGATGGGCATACAGCAGCAAAACTTTCGCTGGCTGAGACATCATCCCCCTCCCGGTATGGTTTTTGTGTATAGTCGCTGTTTTGGGCTACCATTGCGCCCGGTGCGGCAGCTCGCCCATACATTACATTACATTATCATAATGATAAGTTAACATAGTCTGAACATACGGCGCCTTATGATTGTTTTCTCCTCGTTACAAATTCGTCGCGGCGTGCGCGTCCTGCTGGATAATGCCACCGCCACCATCAACCCCGGGCAGAAAGTCGGCCTGGTGGGTAAAAACGGCTGTGGTAAATCTACCCTGCTGGCATTGCTGAAAAATGAAATCAGCGCCGACGGCGGCAGCTACACCTTTCCGGGAAGCTGGCAACTGGCGTGGGTGAATCAGGAAACGCCGGCGTTACCGCAAGCGGCGCTGGAATATGTCATTGACGGAGACCGTGAATATCGTCAACTGGAAGCGCAGCTACACGACGCCAACGAACGTAACGACGGGCACGCCATTGCGACCATTCATGGCAAGCTGGATGCTATTGACGCATGGAGTATTCGCTCCCGTGCCGCCAGCCTGCTGCACGGCCTCGGTTTCAGCAATGAACAACTGGAGCGCCCGGTAAGTGATTTCTCCGGTGGCTGGCGTATGCGTCTTAACCTTGCCCAGGCGCTGATTTGCCGTTCAGACTTGCTGCTGCTCGACGAACCGACTAACCACCTCGATCTCGATGCCGTTATCTGGCTGGAAAAATGGCTGAAGAGCTATCAGGGCACGCTGATCCTGATCTCTCACGACCGCGACTTCCTCGATCCGATCGTCGATAAAATTATTCATATCGAACAACAAAGCATGTTCGAGTACACCGGCAACTACAGTTCGTTTGAAGTACAGCGCGCCACCCGTCTGGCGCAGCAACAAGCGATGTACGAAAGCCAGCAGGAACGCGTAGCGCATCTGCAAAGTTATATCGACCGTTTCCGTGCCAAAGCCACCAAAGCGAAGCAGGCCCAGAGCCGCATTAAGATGCTCGAGCGTATGGAGCTGATTGCCCCCGCGCACGTCGACAACCCGTTCCGCTTTAGCTTCCGCGCGCCGGAAAGCCTGCCAAATCCGTTACTGAAGATGGAAAAAGTCAGCGCGGGCTATGGCGATCGCATTATTCTCGACTCGATTAAACTGAACCTGGTCCCCGGCTCGCGCATTGGTCTGCTAGGCCGCAACGGCGCAGGTAAATCGACATTAATCAAACTGTTAGCCGGTGAACTTGCGCCAGTCAGCGGTGAAATTGGTCTGGCGAAAGGGATCAAGCTCGGCTACTTCGCCCAGCATCAACTTGAATACTTGCGCGCCGACGAATCGCCTATTCAACATCTGGCACGTTTAGCGCCGCAGGAGCTGGAGCAAAAACTGCGTGACTACCTCGGCGGCTTTGGTTTCCAGGGCGATAAAGTAACCGAAGAAACGCGCCGCTTCTCCGGTGGGGAAAAAGCCCGCCTGGTACTGGCATTAATCGTCTGGCAGCGTCCGAATCTGCTGCTGCTCGACGAACCGACTAACCACCTTGACCTCGACATGCGTCAGGCACTCACCGAAGCATTAATCGAGTTCGAAGGCGCGCTGGTTGTCGTTTCGCACGACCGTCATTTGCTGCGTTCCACCACTGACGATCTCTACCTGGTTCACGATCGTAAAGTCGAACCGTTCGACGGCGATCTGGAAGATTATCAACAGTGGTTGAGCGACGTACAAAAGCAGGAAAACCAGGCCGACGAAGCGCCAAAAGAGAACGCGAACAGCGCCCAGGCACGTAAAGATCAGAAGCGTCGGGAAGCGGAGTTGCGTGCGCAAACCCAGCCACTGCGTAAAGAGATTGCCCGTCTGGAAAAAGAGATGGAGAAGCTGAACGCGCAACTGGCGCAGGCAGAAGAGAAACTCGGCGACAGCGAACTGTATGACCAGAGCCGTAAAGCGGAGTTGACCGCCTGCCTGCAACAGCAAGCCAGCGCCAAATCCGGCCTGGAAGAGTGCGAAATGGCATGGCTGGAAGCCCAGGAGCAGCTTGAGCAGATGTTGCTGGAAGGCCAAAGCAACTGATGGCGCAGATAACGACGACCGATGCCAATGAATTCAGCAGCAGTGCTGAATTCACCCCTATGCGCGGCTTTAGCAATTGTCATCTGCAAACCATGCTGCCGCGTCTGTTTCGTCGCAAGGTGAAATTCACCCCGTACTGGCAGCGGCTGGAGTTGCCCGACGGCGATTTTGTCGATCTCGCGTGGAGTGAAGCCCCAGCACAGGCGCGGCATAAACCGCGTTTAGTGGTATTTCACGGGCTGGAAGGCAGTCTCAATAGCCCTTACGCCCACGGTCTGGTTGAGGCGGCGCAAAAGCGCGGCTGGCTGGGCGTGGTGATGCATTTTCGCGGATGCAGCGGTGAACCAAACCGTATGCACCGCATTTACCATTCGGGCGAAACCGAAGACGCCAGTTGGTTTTTACGCTGGCTGCAACGCGAATTTGGTCATGCGCCAACGGCTGCCGTCGGCTATTCGCTCGGCGGTAATATGCTGGCCTGTTTGCTGGCAAAGGAAGGCAATGATCTCCCGGTTGATGCGGCGGTGATTGTCTCTGCGCCGTTTATGCTGGAAGCCTGTAGCTATCATATGGAAAAGGGCTTTTCCCGCGTTTATCAGCGTTACTTGCTGAACCTGTTAAAAGCCAATGCCGCGCGCAAGCTGGCAGCCTACCCCGGAACACTGCCGATTAATCTCGCGCAGTTAAAATCGGTACGTCGCATCCGTGAATTTGACGATCTCATCACCGCCAGAATTCACGGCTACGCTGACGCTATCGACTATTATCGTCAGTGTAGCGCCATGCCGATGCTGAACCGGATCGCCAAACCGACGCTGATTATTCACGCCAAAGACGATCCGTTTATGGATCATCAGGTGATCCCGAAACCGGAAAGTCTCCCCCCGCAGGTGGAGTATCAACTGACTGAACATGGCGGTCATGTTGGCTTTATTGGCGGTACATTACTTCATCCGCAAATGTGGCTGGAGTCACGCATTCCTGACTGGTTAACAACGTATCTGGAGGCGAAATCATGTTGATTCCGTGGCAAGACCTCTCCCCCGAAACGCTGGAAAATTTAATTGAAAGCTTTGTGTTACGTGAAGGCACCGATTATGGTGAACATGAGCGTACACTTGAACAGAAAGTCGCCGACGTCAAACGCCAGCTACAGTGCGGAGAAGCGGTGCTGGTATGGTCGGAGCTGCACGAAACGGTCAATATTATGCCGCGCAGTCAGTTTCGCGAATAACCTGCAACCGTCGGCGGACGAGATAATAATGATAGCTAAGTCATGGAGTTACTATGTCTGCCAAACATCCGGTCATTGCGGTAACAGGATCCAGCGGCGCGGGGACCACCACCACCAGCCTCGCGTTTCGTAAAATATTCGCGCAGTTAAATCTGCATGCAGCTGAGGTGGAAGGCGACAGTTTTCACCGTTACACCCGCCCGGAAATGGACATGGCGATCCGCAAAGCGCGCGACGCCGGGCGGCATATCAGCTACTTCGGCCCCGAGGCTAACGACTTCGGCCTGCTGGAACAAACCTTCATTGAATACGGTCAGAGCGGCAAAGGGAAATCTCGCAAATATCTGCATACCTACGACGAAGCCGTACCGTGGAATCAGGTACCGGGGACATTCACCCCCTGGCAACCTTTACCGGAACCCACTGATGTACTGTTTTATGAAGGTTTACACGGCGGCGTAGTCACGCCACAGCATAACGTTGCGCAGCATGTGGACTTACTGGTCGGCGTGGTGCCTATCGTTAACCTTGAGTGGATTCAAAAACTGATCCGCGACACCAGCGAGCGCGGGCACTCACGAGAAGCAGTGATGGACTCAGTAGTGCGTTCAATGGAAGACTATATCAACTACATCACACCGCAGTTTTCCCGCACCCATCTTAACTTCCAGCGCGTTCCCACCGTCGACACTTCAAACCCGTTCGCGGCAAAAGGTATCCCGTCGCTCGATGAAAGCTTTGTGGTGATCCATTTTCGTAATCTGGAAGGGATCGATTTCCCCTGGCTGCTGGCGATGTTGCAAGGCTCATTCATTTCCCACATCAATACGTTAGTGGTACCGGGCGGCAAAATGGGTCTGGCAATGGAATTAATTATGCTGCCGCTGGTGCAACGATTGATGGAAGGAAAGAAAATCGAGTAACTCTGCTATTACGCCGGATAAAATACTATCCGGCTTCACAACGGGATAGTTAAATCACGCGCCAACCACTTCATACGAGTGAGTAATATTCACCGCTTTTTCCAGCATCAACGCCACTGAACAATATTTCTCGGCAGAGAGATCAACCGCACGCGCAACCGCTGCGTCTTTCAGGTCGCGACCGGTGACGATAAAATGCAGATTAATGTGCGTAAACAGGCGTGGTGCCTCTTCGCGGCGTTCAGAGGTCAATTTTACTTCACAATCGACCACATCCTGACGCCCTTTTTGCAGGATCGAAACCACATCGATGGCACTGCAACCACCCGCCGCCATCAACACCATTTCCATCGGACTTGGTGCTTTATCGCCTGAGTTGCCGTCCATTAAAATCTGGTGACCAGAGGCAGATTCGCCCAGAAAAGTTAACCCTTCGACCCACTTCACTCGCGCTTGCATTTTTGCTACTCCACTGCGTCAATTTTCCTGACAGAGTACGCGTACTAACCAAATCGCGCAACGGAAGGCGACCTGGGTCATGCTGAAGCGAGACACCAGGAGACACAAAGCGAAAGCTATGCTAAAACAGTCAGGATGCTACAGTAATACATTGATGTACTGCATGTATGCAAAGGACGTCACATTACCGTGCAGTACAGTTGATAGCCCCTTCCCAGGTAGCGGGAAGCATATTTCGGCAATCCAGAGACAGCGGCGTTATCTGGCTCTGGAGAAAGCTTATAACAGAGGATAACCGCGCATGGTGCTTGGCAAACCGCAAACAGACCCGACTCTCGAATGGTTCTTGTCTCATTGCCACATTCATAAGTACCCATCCAAGAGCACGCTTATTCACCAGGGTGAAAAAGCGGAAACGCTGTACTACATCGTTAAAGGCTCTGTGGCAGTGCTGATCAAAGACGAAGAGGGTAAAGAAATGATCCTCTCCTATCTGAATCAGGGTGATTTTATTGGCGAACTGGGCCTGTTTGAAGAGGGCCAGGAACGTAGCGCATGGGTACGTGCGAAAACCGCCTGTGAAGTGGCTGAAATTTCGTACAAAAAATTTCGCCAATTGATTCAGGTAAACCCGGACATTCTGATGCGTTTGTCTGCACAGATGGCGCGTCGTCTGCAAGTCACTTCAGAGAAAGTGGGCAACCTGGCGTTCCTCGACGTGACGGGCCGCATTGCACAGACTCTGCTGAATCTGGCAAAACAACCAGACGCTATGACTCACCCGGACGGTATGCAAATCAAAATTACCCGTCAGGAAATTGGTCAGATTGTCGGCTGTTCTCGTGAAACCGTGGGACGCATTCTGAAGATGCTGGAAGATCAGAACCTGATCTCCGCACACGGTAAAACCATCGTCGTTTACGGCACTCGTTAATCCCGTCGGAGTGGCGCGTTACCTGGTAGCGCGCCATTTTGTTTCCCCCGATGTGGCGCAGACTGATTTATCACCCCGATATCAACTATGCACTTCGACAAACGCTGGTGCTATGTTTGCCCGTGGCCGTTGGGTTAATGCTTGGCGAATTACGATTCGGTCTGCTCTTCTCCCTCGTTCCTGCCTGTTGCAATATTGCGGGCCTTGATACGCCTCATAAACGTTTTTTCAAACGCTTAATCATTGGTGCGTCGCTGTTTGCCACCTGTAGCTTGCTGACACAGCTACTACTGGCAAAAGATGTTCCCCTGCCCTTTTTGCTGACCGGATTAACGCTGGTACTTGGCGTCACTGCTGAGCTGGGGCCATTGCACGCAAAATTGCTTCCTGCATCGCTGCTCGCCGCCATTTTTACCCTCAGTTTGGCGGGATACATGCCGGTCTGGGAACCGTTGCTCATCTATGCGTTGGGCACTCTCTGGTACGGATTGTTTAACTGGTTTTGGTTCTGGATCTGGCGCGAACAACCGCTGCGCGAGTCACTAAGTCTGCTGTACCGTGAACTGGCAGATTATTGTGAAGCCAAATACAGCCTGCTTACCCAGCACACCGACCCTGAAAAAGCGCTGCCGCCGCTGCTGGTGCGCCAGCAAAAAGCGGTCGATCTAATTACCCAGTGCTATCAGCAAATGCATATGCTTTCCGCGCAAAATAATACTGACTACAAGCGGATGCTGCGTATTTTCCAGGAGGCGCTGGATTTACAGGAACATATTTCGGTCAGTTTGCATCAGCCGGAAGAGGTGCAAAAGCTGGTCGAGCGTAGCCATGCGGAAGAAGTTATCCGCTGGAATGCGCAAACCGTCGCCGCTCGCCTGCGCGTGCTGGCTGATGACATTCTTTACCATCGCCTGCCAACGCGTTTTACGATGGAAAAGCAAATTGGCGCACTGGAAAAAATCGCCCGCCAGCATCCGGATAATCCGGTTGGGCAATTCTGCTACTGGCATTTCAGCCGCATCGCCCGCGTGCTGCGCACCCAAAAACCGCTCTATGCCCGTGACTTACTGGCCGATAAACAGCGGCGAATGCCATTACTTCCGGCGCTGAAAAGTTATCTGTCACTAAAGTCTCCGGCGCTACGCAATGCCGGACGACTCAGTGTGATGTTAAGCGTTGCCAGCCTGATGGGCACCGCGCTGCATCTGCCGAAGTCGTACTGGATCCTGATGACGGTATTGCTGGTGACACAAAATGGCTATGGCGCAACCCGTCTGAGGATTGTGAATCGCTCCGTGGGAACCGTGGTCGGGTTAATCATTGCGGGCGTGGCGCTGCACTTTAAAATTCCCGAAGGTTACACCCTGACGTTGATGCTGATTACCACCCTCGCCAGCTACCTGATATTGCGCAAAAACTACGGCTGGGCGACGGTCGGTTTTACTATTACCGCAGTGTATACCCTGCAACTATTGTGGTTGAACGGCGAGCAATACATCCTTCCGCGTCTTATCGATACCATTATTGGTTGTTTAATTGCTTTCGGCGGTACTGTCTGGCTGTGGCCGCAGTGGCAGAGCGGGTTATTGCGTAAAAACGCCCATGACGCTTTAGAAGCCTATCAGGAAGCGATTCGCTTGATTCTTAGCGAGGATCCGCAACCTACGCCACTGGCCTGGCAGCGAATGCGGGTAAATCAGGCACATAACACTCTGTATAACTCATTGAATCAGGCGATGCAGGAACCGGCGTTTAACAGCCATTATCTGGCAGATATGAAACTGTGGGTAACGCACAGCCAGTTTATTGTTGAGCATATTAATGCCATGACCACGCTGGCGCGGGAACACCGGGCATTGCCACCTGAACTGGCACAAGAGTATTTACAGTCTTGTGAAATCGCCATTCAGCGTTGTCAGCAGCGACTGGAGTATGACGAACCGGGTAGTTCTGGCGATGCCAATATCATGGATGCGCCGGAGATGCAGCCGCACGAAGGCGCGGCAGGTACGCTGGAGCAGCATTTACAGCGGGTTATTGGTCATCTGAACACCATGCACACCATTTCGTCGATGGCATGGCGTCAGCGACCGCATCACGGGATTTGGCTGAGTCGCAAGTTGCGGGATTCGAAGGCGTAATACAGGTTAAACCATCGGATAAGGCATTCACGCCGCATCCACATCTTTTGCCTGATGCGTCTTATTTACGCCCCAATCACCTTCGCCACCGCGTGGGCGAAACGTTGCATCCCTTCATCGATATCCGCATCTTCCACCACCAGCGACGGTGCAAAACGCATCACATCCGGTCCGGCATTCAGCACCATTACGCCAACCTCTGCACCCGCATACAGGAAATCACGCGCCCGACCTTTGTAGTGTGGTTTCAGCTCCGCGCCAATTAACAGCCCCATACCGCGAATATCGCTAAACACATCGTACTGCTGATCGATCTTCTGCAAATGGTCAACAAAACGCTGGCGTTTCGCCTGAATGCCTTCCAGCACTTCAGGGGTATTGATGATATCAAACGCCGCGCCCGCTACTGCACAGGCCAGAGGATTACCGCCGTAGGTGGAACCGTGAGAACCAGGATGAAACGCAGAAGCAATTTCCGCCGTGGTCAGCATGGCGCTAATCGGGAAGCCGCCGCCTAACGCTTTCGCAGAAGTCAGAATATCCGGCGTCACACCGTAGTACATGTAAGCAAACAAATCGCCAGTCCGCCCCATCCCGCACTGCACTTCATCAAACACCAATAATGCCTGATGTTGATCGCACAGCTCGCGCAAGCCCTGCAAAAACTCTGGCGTCGCTGCCGTCACACCGCCCTCGCCCTGGATCGGCTCAACCACCACCGCACAGGTGTGATCATCCATCACCGCTTTCACTGCATGGAGATCGTTAAAGGGAACGTGGATGATGTCTGCCGGTTTCGGCCCAAAGCCGTCGGAATATTTTGGCTGCCCACCCACCGAAACGGTAAACAGCGAGCGACCATGAAAAGCGTTATGGAAGGCAATAATTTTGGTTTTGAACGGGCTATGACGCACACAGGCGTAATGGCGTGCCAGTTTAAAGGCGGTTTCGTTAGCTTCCGTGCCGGAGTTCATAAACACCACGCGTTCGGCAAACGTCGCCTCAATCAGTTTGCGCCCAAGACGCAGCGCCGGTTCATTGGTGAAAACGTTACTGATATGCCACAGAGTTTCGCCCTGGGTTTTTAACGCGTTCACCAGCGCAGGATGGCAATGGCCCAACGCCGTAACTGCAATGCCACCCGCGAAATCGACATACTCCTTGCCTTGCTGATCCCAGATTCGGCTGCCCTGACCTTTTACCGGAATAAACTCTGCCGGAGCATAAATCGGCAGGATCACTTCATCGAAAGTCGCGCGTGTAATTGCTGTTTGTTCAATTGCCATCTCATGATCACCCTGTTACGCATAAACAAATGTGAAATTATAACCACAAAATATGCATAAAAAATCACTAAATGGCAATCAGAAATCAGCGATGCAGGAAATTAGCCAGCAGTTGATGTCCTTGTTCGCTAAGAATACTTTCTGGATGGAACTGCACACCTTCCAGATCCCACTGGCGATGGCGAATCCCCATAATCTCGCGGGTTTCGCTCCAGGCCGTCACGTCAAAGCACGCTGGTAATGAGTCAGGTTCCACCACCAGCGAATGGTAGCGTGTCACGGTAAGTGGATTTGCCAGCCCCCGAAATACGCCCTCACCGTTATGTGTAATCGGCGAGGTTTTGCCGTGCATGACCTTTGCGGCGCGCACAACTTTACCGCCAAATGCCTGCGCCATTGCCTGATGACCGAGGCAGACGCCAAGAATCGGCAAGCGCCCGGCATAGTGGCGAATAACGTCAAGGGAGATCCCGGCTTCATCTGGCGTACAGGGGCCAGGTGAGATGACAATTTTTTGTGGTTTAAGGGCGTCGATATCCGCCAGCGTCAACGCATCGTTGCGCTTAACCAGCACATCCGCCCCCAGTTCACAAAAGTACTGGTAGAGGTTCCAGGTAAAAGAATCGTAGTTATCTATAAGCAGGATCATGGCGGCTCCGGTACGAAAGAACCACGCTATTTTACTCAGATTCCCCGGCTTCGCTTACCACTTTGCTAAATATCATCTGCAGCGCGGTGAGATCCCCCATTGCCCCACTCTGATTTGCCTGATTCCAGGCTTCTTTTTCGATACCCTGCCAGCTCAGTTGATATCCGGCATGAATCGCCAGTTGCTCGAAGAAGATCCGCTGTGCCAGACCACTTCCCACCCGGAAGGGATGCAGCACGTTGATTTCACAATAGTAATGCGCCAGCCGCTCGACGAACTTCGCTTTCTCCAGGCCAACCAGATAACCTTCTTCCTCCAGATCCTGCATCAGGGCATTGCCCTCTTTTTCGATATAAGCAAAGTGGCAGAACGGCGTATCACCCTGATAAATATCAACTTCACGCAGTTGCCCCGCCCAGTCGAAAATATCCTGATACAGCTGGCGATGGATAGTGCGCAAATGCGGTAAACCGCGCACCAGCGGACCAAGCTCAATGGTCGCAGCACGCAGCGCCGTCATTTCGTAAGCGGCCTGTTCCAGCCGCTGCTGCTGGTGGATGTTCAGCCGGTTACGCATGATATCAAGGCCAGGATAAAGATACGGATCGCGCCCTTCGCCGAATTTATCGCTCATAGTGCCTCCTCAGCTCTTCAAGGCGCGCTAAAGCCTCTGCGGCAGTAAGAGTGACTAAAGGCATCTCGACGCCTTCAAGACGGCGACTGGCCTGGAAATTACGATTACGCTGAAGCTCCCAGAGACGGGACTTTTGCTTATCGGTGAGTTTCTTCACTTGATGCCTCCCTGAACGTGTCCATTTGCCACAAGTATAAGCGGCAAATCCGGGTTACGCCGGGAGAGCAGAAGCGCGGGCAAGATTGCCCGCGCGAAAAATCATTACGGCAGGACTTTAGCGGAAAGGATAACTACCGGTTTTGACGGCACATTCTGGTACGGACCAACGTCATGAGTCGGCACCTGGGAAATCTTATCGGCAACGTCCATGCCTTTCACCACTTTACCAAATACCGCGTAACCGAAATCACGCTGACCATGGTCAAGGAAGGCGTTATCGGCAACGTTGATAAAGAACTGGCTGGTGGCGCTGTCTTTGTCAGCGGTACGTGCCATCGCGATGGTGCCACGCGTGTTGCGCAGGCCGTTATCGGCTTCATTTTTGATTGGCGGGTTTGGTTTTTTCTGCTGCATCTGCTCGGTGAAACCGCCGCCCTGAATCATAAAGCCAGGAATGACGCGGTGAAAGGTAGTGTTGTTATAAAAACCGCTGTTCACATAATCGACAAAGTTTTGCACAGACACTGGCGCTTTTTGTTTATCCAGCTCCAGTTCGATGTTACCAGCTGAGGTTGTCAACAATACGTGCGGGTCCCCTTTCGCTGCCATTGCTGCGGGAGAAAGAGCAGAAAGAGCGAAAACAGCAGCCATCGCCGCCAGGGTCGATTTGAACATGAGATTTCCTTAACAAACAGAGCAGAAAAAAAGCAAGTGAAGAGATTCTAAATAGCCTTCAAGAACAAGGCCATCCCTTTACCTAATTTTACGTATCTGAAATATATGTAACCTGACGATCACTTTTTATTCCGTGATCAAAATCACCTCTTAAAATGCAATTTAGCAACCGATTGCAATAAAACATTTAAACAGATCACAAAATCACCTAAAATCGCCCGCTCGCGGCATATCCCGCTATGCCATTTTATTTTTGAACGCAGGCCAATCATGACTAACAGCAATCGCATCAAGCTCACATGGATTAGCTTTCTCTCCTACGCACTGACTGGTGCGTTGGTTATTGTCACCGGGATGGTGATGGGAAATATCGCCGATTATTTCAATCTGCCTGTTTCCAGTATGAGTAACACCTTCACCTTCCTCAACGCCGGCATTTTAATCTCTATCTTCCTCAACGCCTGGCTGATGGAAATCGTCCCGTTGAAAACGCAGTTACGTTTTGGCTTTCTCCTGATGGTGCTGGCGGTTGCCGGTTTGATGTTCAGCCACAGCCTGGCGCTGTTCTCGGCGGCGATGTTCATTCTCGGGGTGGTCAGCGGCATCACCATGTCGATTGGTACATTCCTGGTAACACAAATGTATGAAGGGCGTCAGCGCGGTTCCCGCCTGTTATTTACCGACTCCTTCTTCAGTATGGCTGGGATGATTTTCCCAATGATCGCCGCGTTTCTACTGGCGCGCAGCATTGAGTGGTACTGGGTTTATGCCTGCATCGGGCTGGTGTATGTCGCTATTTTTATTCTGACCTTCGGCTGTGAGTTCCCGGCGCTGGGCAAACATGCGCCAAAAACGGATGCTCCGGTAGAGAAAGAAAAGTGGGGGATCGGCGTACTGTTTCTCTCTGTTGCGGCGCTGTGCTACATCCTCGGTCAGTTAGGTTTTATCTCCTGGGTGCCTGAGTATGCCAAAGGCCTGGGCATGAGCCTGAACGACGCGGGCACGCTGGTGAGTAACTTCTGGATGTCATACATGGTCGGCATGTGGGCGTTCAGCTTTATTCTTCGCTTCTTTGATTTGCAACGCATTCTGACCGTACTGGCTGGTCTGGCTGCGATTCTGATGTACGTCTTTAACACCGGAACACCAGCACATATGGCGTGGTCAATTCTCGCTCTGGGCTTCTTCTCCAGCGCGATCTATACCACCATCATCACCCTGGGTTCACAGCAGACCAAAGTACCGTCGCCAAAACTGGTTAACTTTGTCCTGACCTGCGGAACCATCGGTACTATGTTGACCTTTGTGGTTACCGGCCCGATTGTTGAACATAGCGGTCCGCAGGCGGCACTGCTTACAGCAAACGGTCTGTACGCTGTCGTCTTTGTGATGTGCTTCCTGTTAGGTTTCGTCAGCCGTCACCGTCAGCATAACACCCTGACCTCTCATTAATTGCTAATGCCGGACGGCACTATCGTCGTCCGGCCTTTTCCTCTCTTCCCCCGCTACGTGCATCTATTTCTATAAACCCGTTCATTTTGTCTATTTTTTGCACAAACATGAAATATCAGACAATTCCGTGACTTAAGAAAATTTATACAAATCAGCAATATACCCCTTAAGGAGTATATAAAGGTGAATTTGATTTACATCAATAAGCGGGGTTGCTGAATCGTTAAGGTAGGCGGTAATAGAAAAGAAATCGAGGCAAAAATGAGCAAAGTCAGACTCGCAATTATCGGTAACGGTATGGTCGGCCATCGCTTTATCGAAGATCTTCTTGATAAATCTGATGCGGCCAACTTTGATATTACCGTTTTCTGTGAAGAACCGCGCATCGCTTATGACCGCGTACACCTCTCGTCTTACTTCTCTCACCACACCGCCGAAGAGCTGTCGCTGGTGCGCGAAGGCTTCTACGAGAAACACGGCATCAAAGTTCTGGTCGGCGAACGCGCTATCACCATCAACCGTCAGGAGAAGGTGATTCACTCCAGCGCCGGACGTACCGTTTTTTATGACAAGCTGATCATGGCAACCGGTTCCTACCCGTGGATCCCGCCAATCAAAGGTTCTGATACTCAGGACTGCTTTGTCTATCGCACCATTGAAGACCTCAACGCCATTGAATCCTGCGCCCGTCGCAGCAAACGCGGTGCCGTTGTTGGTGGCGGCCTGTTAGGTCTGGAAGCCGCTGGCGCGCTGAAAAACTTAGGTATTGAAACCCACGTTATCGAATTTGCCCCTATGCTGATGGCGGAACAGCTTGATCAGATGGGTGGCGAGCAGCTGCGTCGCAAAATCGAAAGTATGGGCGTGCGCGTTCACACCAGCAAAAACACCCTTGAGATTGTGCAGGAAGGTGTCGAAGCGCGTAAAACCATGCGTTTTGCCGACGGCAGCGAACTGGAAGTCGACTTTATCGTCTTCTCTACCGGTATCCGTCCGCGCGATAAGCTGGCAACCCAGTGTGGTCTGGACGTTGCTCCGCGTGGGGGGATTGTCATTAATGATTCCTGCCAGACTTCCGATCCGGATATCTACGCCATCGGTGAATGCGCAAGCTGGAACAACCGTGTATTTGGTCTGGTAGCACCTGGCTACAAAATGGCGCAGGTCGCCGTTGACCATATTCTCGGTAGCGAAAACGCCTTTGAAGGTGCTGACCTTAGCGCCAAGCTGAAACTGCTGGGCGTAGACGTAGGCGGTATTGGTGATGCGCACGGTCGCACGCCTGGCGCACGTAGCTACGTTTACCTCGACGAAAGTAAAGAGATCTACAAACGCCTGATTGTCAGCGAAGACAACAAAACCCTGCTCGGTGCGGTACTGGTGGGCGATACCAGCGACTACGGTAACCTGCTGCAACTGGTGCTGAACGCTATCGAACTGCCGGAAAACCCGGATTCCCTGATCCTGCCAGCACACTCGGGTAGCGGCAAGCCGTCTATCGGTGTTGATAAACTGCCGGACAGCGCGCAAATCTGCTCCTGCTTCGACGTCACCAAAGGTGATCTGATTGCTGCCATCAACAAAGGCTGCCACACAGTTGCGGCGCTGAAAGCTGAAACCAAAGCGGGTACTGGCTGCGGTGGCTGTATCCCGCTGGTCACTCAGGTACTGAACGCGGAACTGGCGAAACAGGGCATCGAAGTTAACAACAACCTGTGCGAACACTTTGCTTATTCGCGTCAGGAACTGTTCCATTTGATCCGCGTTGAAGGCATTAAAACCTTCGAAGAACTGCTGGCGAAACACGGCAAAGGCTACGGTTGTGAAGTTTGTAAACCAACCGTCGGTTCGCTGCTGGCCTCCTGCTGGAACGAATACATTCTGAAGCCGGAACATACTCCGCTGCAGGATTCTAACGACAACTTCCTCGCTAACATCCAGAAAGACGGCACCTACTCGGTGATCCCGCGTTCTCCGGGCGGTGAAATCACCCCGGAAGGGCTGATGGCGGTAGGTCGTATCGCGCGTGAATTTAATCTCTACACCAAGATCACTGGCTCCCAGCGTCTGGCGATGTTTGGCGCACAGAAAGACGATCTGCCGGAGATCTGGCGTCAGCTGATTGAAGCCGGCTTCGAAACCGGTCATGCCTATGCGAAAGCACTGCGTATGGCGAAAACCTGCGTGGGTAGCACCTGGTGCCGCTACGGCGTTGGCGACAGCGTCGGCCTCGGCGTGGAACTGGAAAACCGCTACAAAGGCATCCGTACGCCGCACAAAATGAAGTTCGGTGTCTCCGGCTGTACCCGTGAATGTTCAGAAGCTCAGGGTAAAGACGTGGGTATTATCGCCACTGAAAAAGGCTGGAACCTGTATGTTTGCGGTAACGGCGGCATGAAACCGCGTCATGCGGATCTGCTGGCGGCGGATATCGATCGCGAAACGCTGATCAAATATCTCGACCGCTTCATGATGTTCTACATCCGTACTGCCGACAAACTGACGCGTACCGCACCGTGGTTAGAAAACCTCGAAGGCGGCATCGATTACCTGAAAGCAGTGATCATTGACGACAAACTGGGGCTGAACGCACATCTGGAAGAAGAGATGGCGCGCCTGCGTGAAGCGGTACTGTGTGAGTGGACTGAAACGGTCAATACGCCGTCTGCGCAGACTCGCTTCAAACACTTCATCAACAGCGACAAGCGTGACCCGAACGTGCAGATGGTGCCAGAGCGCGAACAGCACCGTCCGGCAACGCCGTATGAACGTATCCCAGTAACTCTGGTGGAGGACAACGCATGAGCCAGTGGAAAGACATCTGCAAAATCGATGACATCCTGCCTGAAACCGGCGTCTGCGCGCTGTTAGGTGACGAGCAGGTCGCGATTTTCCGCCCGTATCACAGCGATCAGGTGTTTGCGATCAGCAACATCGACCCGTTCTTCGAGTCCAGCGTGCTGTCACGCGGACTGATTGCGGAACACCAGGGCGAGCTGTGGGTCGCCAGCCCGCTGAAAAAACAGCGTTTTCGCTTAAGCGACGGCTTGTGCATGGAAGACGAACAGTTTTCCGTCAAACATTACGAAGCGCGAGTGAAAGACGGCGTGGTGCAGCTGCGCGGTTAATGTTTTAACGGGAGGCGCAATGCCTCCCCTTTTTGCATGGTCCTGTAATAATCTTCGGTATATTGCAGGACATTTTTTAAACTTTTTGTTTTATTTTTTGTTTTTATTTTTTAAAGGATAATCAAATGTTTACAGACACTATTAATAAGTGTGCGGCTAACGCTGCGCGCATTGCACGCCTGTCGGCAAATAACCCGCTCGGCTTTTGGGTCAGCTCCGCCATGGCGGGCGCGTATGTGGGTCTTGGGATCATCCTGATTTTCACGCTCGGTAATTTGCTCGATCCATCCGTACGCCCTTTGGTGATGGGCGCGACCTTTGGTATCGCCTTAACGCTGGTGATTATCGCCGGTTCTGAACTGTTCACCGGACACACCATGTTCCTCACCTTTGGGGTAAAAGCGGGCAGCATCAGCCACGGGCAAATGTGGGCAATCCTGCCGCAAACCTGGCTGGGTAACCTGGTCGGTTCCGTCTTCGTTGCCATGCTCTATAGCTGGGGCGGCGGTAGCCTGCTGCCGGTAGATACCAGCATCGTTCACTCCGTCGCGCTGGCTAAAACCACTGCACCGGCAATGGTACTCTTCTTCAAAGGTGCATTGTGTAACTGGCTGGTTTGCCTGGCAATCTGGATGGCGCTGCGCACTGAAGGGGCGGCGAAATTTATCGCTATCTGGTGGTGTCTGCTGGCATTTATCGCGTCCGGCTACGAGCACTCTATCGCTAACATGACGCTGTTCGCGCTCTCCTGGTTCGGCAACCACAGCGAAGCCTACACGCTGGCGGGTATTGGTCATAACCTGCTGTGGGTGACGCTGGGTAATACTTTATCAGGTGCCGTATTCATGGGATTGGGTTATTGGTATGCTACGCCGAAAGCGAATCGTCCGGTTGCGGACAAATTTAATCAAACTGAAACGGCTGCCGGTTAATTACTAAGGGGTTTTTACGTGGATCATTTGCCTATATTTTGCCAATTACGCGATCGCGACTGTCTGATTGTCGGCGGTGGTGATGTCGCGGAACGCAAAGCAAGGTTGCTGTTAGACGCAGGCGCTCGCTTAACGGTGAATGCATTAGCGTTTATTCCACAGTTCACCGCATGGGCAGATGCAGGCATGTTAACCCTCGTCGAAGGGCCATTTGATGAAAGCCTTCTCGACACCTGCTGGCTGGCGATTGCAGCGACGGATGATGACGCGCTTAACCAGCGCGTCAGCGAAGCCGCTGAAGCTCGTCGCATCTTCTGTAACGTGGTCGATGCGCCGAAAGCCGCCAGCTTTATTATGCCGTCGATTATTGACCGCTCACCGCTCATGGTAGCGGTCTCCTCTGGCGGCACCTCTCCGGTTCTGGCACGCCTGTTGCGCGAAAAACTTGAATCACTGCTGCCGTTACATCTGGGCCAGGTAGCGAAATACGCCGGGCAATTACGCGGGCGAGTGAAACAACAGTTCGCCACGATGGGTGAGCGTCGCCGTTTCTGGGAGAAATTGTTCGTTAACGACCGCCTGGCGCAGTCGCTGGCAAACAACGATCAGAAAGCCATTACTGAAACGACCGAACAGTTAATCAACGAACCGCTCGACCATCGCGGTGAAGTGGTGCTGGTTGGTGCAGGTCCGGGCGATGCCGGGCTGCTGACACTGAAAGGACTGCAACAAATTCAGCAGGCAGATGTGGTGGTCTACGACCGTCTGGTTTCTGACGATATTATGAATCTGGTACGCCGCGATGCGGACCGTGTTTTCGTCGGCAAACGCGCGGGATACCACTGCGTACCCCAGGAAGAGATTAACCAGATCCTGCTGCGGGAAGCGCAAAAAGGCAAACGCGTGGTGCGGCTGAAAGGTGGCGATCCGTTTATTTTTGGCCGTGGTGGCGAAGAGCTGGAAACACTGTGCAACGCGGGTATTCCGTTCTCGGTGGTTCCGGGTATTACCGCAGCTTCTGGTTGCTCTGCCTATTCGGGTATTCCACTCACGCATCGCGATTATGCCCAGAGCGTACGCTTAATTACCGGACACTTAAAAACCGGTGGCGAGCTGGACTGGGAAAACCTGGCGGCAGAAAAACAGACGCTGGTGTTCTATATGGGGTTGAATCAGGCCGCGACTATTCAGCAAAAGCTGATTGAACACGGAATGCCAGGCGAAATGCCGGTGGCAATTGTCGAAAACGGTACGGCAGTCACGCAGCGCGTGATTGACGGTACGCTCACACAGCTGGGAGAACTGGCGCAGCAAATGAACAGTCCATCGCTAATTATTATTGGTCGGGTTGTTGGCCTGCGCGATAAACTGAACTGGTTCTCCAACCATTAATTTAACCCGGGCCAGAGAATTCTGGCCTTCTTAATGACTCTTTTTATATATTCAGCAAATAAAACATAGCCCCTTAATAAATATTATCTGCTAATGGGTTATATTCACCGTTACAGCGACTTACAAAATTAAGTCATTCGCTCACTGACGCCAATTAAATATTCCTGTATCGTTCTTAACGAGCAGTCTGCTTATATTCATATAATCAATGAATATTAATTAATATATAATACATAGGGAATGTAAATGAACAAATTTATTAAAGTTGCACTGGTAGGTGCAGTACTGGCTACGTTAACTGCATGTACTGGTCATATTGAAAACCGTGATAAGAACTGCTCTTACGACTACCTGCTGCACCCGGCAATTTCTATTTCTAAAATCATTGGCGGTTGCGGTCCTACTGCACAGTAAGTCTCTGACAGAAATCGGCTAACACCGGTTTAATTGCCCGACGCCCTCTGGATTTTCCGAGGGCGTATTTGTTTCTATGTCCTTCTTGCCCCCGCCCGTAAAAATATTTTCACTTTAAATTCAATTTGATAACTACATCCATTAGCCACAGCGCGATCCTGTGCGAAATTTTGTGATCTTCCTCCACATTACATAACATCATATGTTGTTATATTCATCATGTATTGTCATGTTACCTTTTAAATGACTGCAAACTCTCCCCTACAACGTATTGGACAAGAAAAAGGTATCGCTATGGGAAGCCAGGAACTCCAACGCAAGCTCGGATTTTGGGCCGTTCTTGCAATCGCCGTCGGGACAACCGTCGGCTCCGGTATTTTTGTATCTGTGGGTGAAGTGGCAAAAGCAGCGGGCACGCCGTGGCTTACGGTGCTCGCGTTTGTCATTGGCGGGTTAATTGTGATCCCGCAAATGTGCGTCTATGCGGAACTATCCACCGCTTATCCGGAAAATGGCGCAGATTATGTTTATCTGAAAAATGCCGGAAGCCGACCGCTGGCTTTCCTCTCCGGCTGGGCCAGCTTCTGGGCCAACGATGCGCCGTCATTGTCGATTATGGCGCTGGCGATTGTCAGCAATCTTGGCTTTTTAACGCCTATCGATCCGTTGCTCGGTAAATTTATCGCCGCCGGATTAATTATCGCCTTTATGTTGCTACACCTGCGCTCCGTTGAAGGCGGCGCAGCGTTTCAGACGCTAATTACCATCGCCAAAATTATCCCGTTCACTATCGTCATTGGCCTTGGGATCTTCTGGTTTAAAGCGGAGAATTTTGCCGCCCCTACCACCACTGCGATTGGCGCAACGGGCAGCTTTATGGCGCTGCTGGCGGGGATCTCTGCCACCAGTTGGTCGTATACCGGCATGGCCTCTATCTGTTATATGACCGGCGAAATTAAAAACCCCGGAAAAACCATGCCACGAGCGCTGATTGGTTCCTGTCTGCTGGTTCTGGTGCTCTACACCCTGCTGGCGCTGGTGATTTCCGGCCTGATGCCCTTCGACAAACTCGCCAATTCTGAAACGCCGATTTCCGACGCCCTGACCTGGATCCCCGCACTCGGCAGCACCGCTGGGATCTTTGTTGCCATCACGGCGATGATCGTCATTCTTGGTTCGCTTTCCAGCTGCGTGATGTACCAGCCGCGGCTGGAATACGCGATGGCGAAAGACAACCTGTTCTTTAAATGCTTCGGCCATGTGCATCCGAAATACAACACGCCGGATGTCTCCATCATCCTGCAAGGGGCGCTGGGGATCTTCTTCATCTTCGTTTCCGATCTCACCAGCCTGCTGGGTTATTTCACCCTGGTGATGTGTTTCAAAAATACCCTCACCTTCGGCTCCATCATCTGGTGTCGTAAACGCGACGATTACAAACCGCTGTGGCGTACTCCGGCTTTCGGGCTGATGACCACCCTCGCCATTGCGTCAAGCCTCATTCTGGTCGCCTCAACCTTTGTCTGGGCACCGATTCCCGGCCTTATCTGCGCCGTCATCGTTATTGCTACTGGTCTGCCTGCTTACGCCTTCTGGGCGAAGCGTAGCCGCCAGCTCAACGCTTTGTCGTAATGTTATCTGGAGAAAATAAAATGTTGGATATTGATAAAAGCACCGTGGACTTTCTGGTCACCGAAAATATGGTTCAGGAAGTGGAAAAAGTTCTCAGCCATGACGTTCCGCTGGTGCACGCCATCGTGGAAGAGATGGTGAAGCGCGACATTGATCGTATTTATTTCGTTGCCTGCGGATCGCCACTCAACGCGGCGCAAACGGCGAAACATCTGGCGGATCGCTTTTCCGATCTTCAGGTCTACGCCATTTCCGGCTGGGAGTTCTGCGATAACACCCCGTATCGCCTCGACGATCGTTGCGCAGTAATTGGCGTTTCTGACTACGGTAAAACCGAAGAGGTAATCAAAGCGCTGGAGCTGGGCCGGGCCTGCGGCGCACTCACTGCGGCGTTCACCAAACGCGCGGATAGCCCGATTACCTCGGCGGCGGAATTTAGCATTGATTATCAGGCCGACTGTATCTGGGAAATTCACCTGCTGCTCTGCTACAGCGTGGTGCTGGAGATGATCACCCGCCTCGCGCCGAACGCGGAAATCGGCAAGATCAAAAACGATCTCAAGCAGTTGCCGAATGCGCTCGGTCATCTGGTACGCACCTGGGAAGAAAAAGGCCGCCAGCTTGGTGAACTGGCCAGCCAGTGGCCGATGATTTATACCGTTGCTGCGGGTCCGCTGCGTCCGCTGGGTTACAAAGAAGGCATTGTAACGCTGATGGAATTTACCTGGACGCACGGCTGCGTGATTGAGAGCGGAGAGTTCCGCCATGGCCCGCTGGAGATTGTCGAACCGGGCGTTCCGTTCCTGTTCCTGCTCGGCAATGATGAAAGTCGCCACACCACCGAACGCGCCATTAACTTTGTTAAACAGCGTACTGACAACGTGATCGTCATCGATTACGCCGAAATTTCGCAAGGGCTGCACCCGTGGCTGGCACCGTTCCTGATGTTCGTGCCAATGGAGTGGCTCTGCTACTACCTGTCTATTTACAAAGATCACAACCCGGATGAACGCCGCTATTACGGTGGTCTGGTGGAATATTAATCCCTCTCCCGGCCCGGCAACGGGCCGGATTTACGCAAGGAGTTACCCGATGAAAACAGGTATGTTTACCTGCGGCCACCAGCGGCTGCCTATTGAACACGCATTTCGTGATGCAAGCGAGCTGGGTTACGACGGCATCGAAATTTGGGGCGGTCGCCCGCACGCGTTCGCGCCGGACTTAAAAGCGGGCGGCATCAAACAAATCAAGGCGCTGGCGCAGACGTATCAGATGCCGATTATCGGCTATACGCCAGAAACCAACGGCTATCCGTATAACATGATGCTGGGCGATGAACATATGCGTCGCGAAAGCCTCGACATGATCAAGCTGGCGATGGATATGGCAAAAGAGATGAACGCGGGTTATACGCTGATTTCCGCGGCCCACGCGGGCTATCTCACGCCACCTAATGTTATCTGGGGACGGCTGGCAGAGAACCTAAGCGAACTGTGTGAGTACGCGGAAAACATCGGCATGGATCTAATCCTCGAACCGTTAACGCCGTATGAATCGAACGTCGTGTGTAATGCTAATGATGTGCTTCATGCGCTGGCGCTGGTGCCTTCGCCGCGCCTGTTCAGCATGGTCGACATTTGCGCGCCGTATGTCCAGGCGGAACCGGTGATGAGTTATTTCGACAAACTGGGCGATAAATTACGTCATCTGCATATTGTCGACAGCGACGGGGCCAGCGACACGCATTACATTCCTGGAGAAGGCAAAATGCCGCTGCGGGAACTGATGCGCGATATTATTGAGCGGGGCTATGAGGGTTACTGTACGGTGGAGCTGGTGACGATGTATATGAACGAGCCCAGACTCTATGCCCGCCAGGCGCTGGAACGCTTTCGCGCGCTGCTGCCGGAGGATGAGAGATGAAAACCCTGGCGACAATCGGCGATAACTGCGTCGATATCTACCCGCAACTGAATAAAGCGTTTTCTGGCGGTAATGCGGTCAATGTGGCGGTGTACTGCACTCGCTACGGCATACAGCCGGGATGCATTACCTGGGTGGGTGACGATGACTACGGCACAAAGCTGAAGCAGGATCTCGCCCGCATGGGCGTCGATATCAGCCATGTCCATACGAAACACGGCGTTACCGCACAAACTCAGGTGGAACTGCACGACAATGATCGCGTTTTTGGCGACTACACCGAAGGCGTGATGGCCGACTTTGCCCTGAGTGAAGAGGATTACGCCTGGCTGGCGCAGTATGACATTGTGCACGCGGCAATCTGGGGACATGCGGAAGACGCATTCCCACAGCTGCACGCTGCGGGCAAACTTACCGCTTTCGACTTCTCCGACAAGTGGGACAGCCCGCTCTGGCAGACACTGGTGCCGCATCTCGATTTTGCCTTTGCCTTCGCACCGCAAGAAGACGAAACGCTGCGTCTGAAGATGAAAGCGATTGTTGCCCGTGGCGCAGGAACAGTGATTGTCACGCTGGGTGAAAACGGCAGCATTGCCTGGGATGGCGCGCAGTTCTGGCGTCAGGCTCCTGAACCGGTGACGGTTATCGACACCATGGGTGCCGGAGATTCGTTCATTGCCGGATTCCTTTGCGGCTGGTCTGCGGGGATGACATTACCGCAGGCGATAGCGCAGGGAACGGCGTGCGCGGCGAAAACCATTCAGTACCACGGTGCCTGGTAGGTATAACGTTGGCGTGAGCATCTTCACGCCAACGTGCTGTTACTTGCCGGAAAACGACCCTATAATCCGAGTAATTCATTCTTTATTTCAGGGTCGATTATGTCAGCTACGGACCGCTACTCTCATCAACTCCTCTACGCTACCGTCCGCCAGCGACTGCTGGATGATATCGCGCAGGGGGTTTACCAGGCCGGGCAACAGATCCCTACCGAAAACGAGCTTTGTACACAATATAACGTCAGCCGCATTACCATTCGCAAAGCCATCAGCGACTTAGTGGCAGACGGCGTACTGATCCGCTGGCAGGGAAAAGGCACCTTTGTACAAAGCCAGAAAGTTGAAAACGCCCTGCTTACTGTCAGTGGTTTTACCGATTTTGGCGTCTCACAAGGCAAGGCGACGAAAGAGAAAGTGATCGAACAGGAACGGGTCAGCGCCGCGCCGTTTTGCGAAAAGCTGAACATCCCCGGAAACAGCGAAGTGTTCCATCTCTGCCGGGTGATGTATCTCGATAAAGAGCCGCTGTTTATTGATAGTTCATGGATCCCGCTGTCGCGTTATCCTGACTTTGATGAGATTTACGTCGAAGGAAGCTCCACCTATCAGTTATTTCAGGAGCGTTTTGACACGCGAGTGGTCAGCGACAAAAAGACCATCGATATCTTTGCCGCCACCCGCCCGCAGGCAAAATGGCTGAAATGCGAACTGGGCGAACCGTTGTTTCGCATCAGCAAAATCGCCTTTGATCAGAATGACAAACCGGTGCACGTCTCCGAACTCTTCTGCCGCGCCAATCGCATCACCTTAACTATTGATAATAAAAGACATTAACCGTAGGCCGGATAAGATGCGCCAGCATCGCATCCGGCGATGCTGGCGCGTTGAATTTTACATCCCGTACGTTCCCCTCACCCTAACCCTCTCCCCAAAGGGGCGAGGGGACCGTTCAGTACGGAATTTAGCTTGACGGTGCTATCCAGCATTAAATACTGGCAATACTCTCACGCAAAATCCGCAGCACCGTCTCTTCACCGCTGCGATTCGGGTTAATGCGAATCGCACAATGTTCTGATTGTGGATTCGCCTGGCGAAACGTTCCGGAAAGGCGATAAAAGAGCGGCGGGATTTCATATTTCGACTCTGCACCCACCGGGTAAGGCAAGGCACCGCGCTTTTGCGCCTCTTCCAGCACTCTGGCGGCAATCGGCTGATGAAACTCGACAATCAACACCTTCGACTGCGCATTAGCAATCACCGCGCTTTTCACTTCCGGCACCGCACCACCGTTAAGCAAAGCCAGCAACCGTTCAGATACCCCTGCCTGCACCGCGTGCATCACTGGCGCAAACACCAGACCACGCAATACTTCCAGCGCCTGTGCGCCCTGGATCTGGCTACCGCCGGAGTAAAGCGTGGCGCGAATACGGTTGATAACATCAGCATCGCCGACCACTGCACCAACACCCTCTGGCCCAAATAGCTTGAAGCAGGAAAATGTCGAGACATTCGCGCCGCATTCACAGCCGATTCGAGCCACCTTCATCACCGCATAGTTGTCATCGGTTAACGCTGGAACACCTGCCGCGCGCAACGTTGCCAGCACATCTGCCAGCACGTAGCTGTCCTGCGGCTGCTGGCGCGTATGCTGCACCAGCGCCGCATCCGGTTGTTGCTCGTCGACGACCTGCTTCAGTGCCGACAGGTCATTGAAATCAACAGTAATAAGCGTCAGCCCCATCTGCTCAATAATAACCCGTGTCGTCGGGTAAACAGGCGCGTCATGCACCAGAAGACGCTGCCCCGGTTTGAGCAAAGCCGCCAGCCCGGCGCGAATCGCGCCAGTCCCCGCGCCCTGCACCAGCGCCGCAGCCTGTGCGTGAAATGCATCAGCCAGCACCTGTTCCACACGCTGGGTAACGCGCGGTTGATTCAGTCCTGGCGTTAAGCCTAAATCACCGCCAGTAAGAAACTCGCTGCCGGGGAAATGGCGACAAATGCTATCCACCAGCGCAAACTGCTTTTGCTGCGCCTCAATAATCGTCAGGCTTTGCAGAGGAAACGTCTTCATAGGTGCCTTCCTTAAGCCGGAACGAACAGGCCAAGCCAGTAAAGAACATTCAGCAGAATACCGGTGATCATTACTGCCACGACCGGTGCCGCCATTTTCTGTACCGGACGGCCCAGGGATTCGTTGAGGAAGTAAATGGCAACCGCGATAGAGAATCCGGTATAACCCGCCATCTTAATTGCTGCGAAAATCGAACCGACCAGCAGCGCCACTTCCATCAGCATATTCATGGCGTTACGGATGTTATCCGACGCATTACGCACCGACGGGTAGCGTCCCAGCCATTTGCCGATCGAACGAAGCAGCAAGACTTCCGCCGAAATAACCACTGCGCCTAATACCGCTGCAACCATCGGATTCGGCGAGAGATAGCCCACCGCATAAACAAAGGTAAAGCCCGCAACTGCATACACACCCGTTGCTAACGCGGTGGTGGCAATCAACGGCACAAACCCCAGTCCGCGCATAAATTCTGCCAGAGCCGCCTGATTAATCAGCGTTTGCGATTGTTCCGGCGTTACGCCTGCGGAATATGCTTTCTCCAGTGTGAAGATCGACACTTCACTGCCAGCAAAAATCTTCATGCTGGCAACGGCGGCAATCAATGCTCCCACGATGGCGATATAGGGTAAGTTTTTGATAATCCGTGACGTGCGTTCTTCAAACACCGAAAGCCCGCTGGCATCAATGTCATTTTCATCACGATGACGCAGGTCGTGAGTTATCGCGATCCCCAGCAGCATCACCATGCCAATAAAGATTTCGATGGATTCAGGGTTAAGATGTGGGAAATAGCGCACGACTACCACACGGGTCATCAGTACCACCACGGCGGCGATCAGACTTTGCTTCCAGCCAAACTGGTAGAAAATCGCCACCAGCGGGAACAGTGCAAAAGCTGAAACCACCGGCGAGCTTAATTCCCCCAGGCTACCTAATACATCCACCGGCAGCGCGGTCAGCAGCTGGTTTACTGGCAACAGGCAAGTAAGGATCAACACGCCCCAGATAGCGCCAAGACCAAACGCCATCAGGCTGTTTATCGCCAGGACGCCGAGGATATCGGTAGGAAGAAAGAGTAACCATGCGTTGAGCAGCCCGGTTTTCAGGGTAAAAGAGATCCCCACCGAGGCCACAAAACCAATGCTCAGACCAAAAGCGATACTCCCCGCCTCGCGACGGTTCATATAGCCTTCAATCAGTTGCGGCAGGATCGGGCGGATGCCGTCATGAAAAACAGCCGCCGAGCGATGCGCCAGAAGCGATGTCATACCCGTCAGGCACGCCACCACGATAATCTGAATATACAGATCCATAGTCGTGCCTTTTATTTCAGATGGTTAATCAGCATCGGAATCGCGTGTTCGACGTGCTCAACGGAAAGGCCAAACGCCACTTTTCCTTCAGCGATCATTTTGGCGATATGCTCGTCTTTCGCTTTAATGCCTGGTTTGGCAATGGTGCAACTTTTGTTATAGCCTATCACCGCGATGGCAATCGACAATGCCGCGCCCGCACCGGTATTACACGCGCCGATGTAATAATCCAGTTGCCCGGATTTCACCTTCATTGCCGCTTCCATGTCGTTGTGAATGAAAACTTCAAAACAGCCAGGAGCCGTCGCTTCAATAGTTTTTTTAATCTGCTCACGCTGTAAGCCTGCAACGCCAATCTTTTTCATGAGTCTGTCCTTATTGGAAAAATTGAGAGGGATTTTCACGTAACATCACATCCACATCGGCCTGACTGAATCCTGACTGGCGCAATTGCGGAATAAAGGTGGTTAGTAAATAGTCATAGCCATAACCACCGTTGGCTTTTAAATGGGAGCGGCGCGTAATATCCATCGACAGCATGACGCGGTTCAGCAACCCACGGTCGCGTAGCGCATGAAGCATCGCAATACGCTTTTCGTCCGGGTAGTAACTGTTCTTGCCGATGGTGTCGAACTGCACGTACGCGCCGAGATCGATCATCTTCAAAATGTTGTCGAGGTTGTCTTTCAGATCGCAGTGACCAACGGTGACGCGCGAAAGATCAACCCCGTGGGCTTGTAGCAACGCCAGTTGCTCCAGCCCCATCGTGCTGAACGACGTATGCGTGGAGATCGGGCGTCCGGTCTGGTTATGCGCCAGCGCAGCGGCAATAAATACCTTCTCTTCCAGCGGCGTAATCTTTCCTTCGCTGGTGCCGATCTCCGCGATGATCCCGGCTTTCAGCTCCGTGCCATCGATACCCTGTTCAATTTCATCGACCATCTCCTGCGCCAGTTCCTGCACGCTGCGGGTCGCCACATGTTCCGGGAAAAACGCGTCCTGGTAATAACCGGTACAGGCCACCACGTTGATCCCCGTCTCGCGCATTACATCAAGCATAAATTGCGCATTGCGCCCCATGTAACGGTTGGTCATCTCAATCACATTACGCACGCCCCGGGTCATCAGGTCGTTCATCTCCTGGCAAATGAACGCATACTGATCAAGGCGGCAGTCCACGTTGTTTTTAAAGCCGGAGAGATCAATATGCAGATGCTCATGGGCGAGGGTGTAACCCGTCGGATCAAAACTCATAGGGTGTCTCCTGCAAACCGGAGGGAGGAAAGAAAAGAGCGACCATTTTGTGGCGGTGGCGCGCGGAAAAATTCACACACGGTAGCCCCCACATCAGAAAGCGTGGTGCGCACACCGAGCTGCGTAGCGATCATCCCTTGCTGATAAACCAGCACTGGCACCACTTCGCGGGTATGGTGGCTGTGACCAATGGTCGGATCGTTGCCGTGATCCGCCATCACGACCAGGCAATCATCTGGCTGCATCGCCTCAACAAGCCGGGCAAGGTTACGGTCAACGACCTGCAAACGTTCGGCATAACGTGCGACGTCTTCTGCATGACCAGCGAGGTCGGTTTCCTGAATGTTGGTGCAAATAAACGCCGTCGGATGGGTGTTAAATTCGTTGAGGGTGATATCCATAATCCGCTGGCTATCCACCAGATTTTGCCAGCTCACGCCATAAGGATTGTTGACGATATCTGCCACCTTACCCACCAGCACGGTTGGCACGCCTGCTTCATACAGTTTTTGTGGCACCTGCACTTTTTCATCGACGCCATAGCCCATATGCACGACCTGGAAACCGTTGTCATAAGCGCCAGAACGCGGCGCATTGATACCAATAAAGCGCCCTTCTTTGCTTTCTGCGGCATCGAGAATGCGTTGACTGTCGGTTAACAGGCCACCAAATGTAATGACCCGACCGACCTGTACCTGCTCACGCACGATACGACCAATTTTGATTGCGTCGTCAAAAGAGATCACAGAGAGATTGGCGGTAATGTTATAGACCTGGCCTAAATCCGCCTCGAGATTATCGCCAATCGCAACCGCCTGATTGACCCACAGAAATTGCAGATCATCGCCACGGCGCTCCACCTGCCAGCCAGCGGAAACTAATGCCTGCTCAACACGGTCAATCACATCGCGAAAAGGCATCCGCAGCGGCGGTAACGGGCGCGTGCCTAAAATTTCCTGATGCCCCATAAAGGTATCGCCACCTTCATGTTGCAGCTCTGCCACGCCCCAGGTTGCGGAATCTGACGGCTGCATATCGCCTGGCGCATAACCCAATGCGTTGATTAGCCCCAGCTTCTCCAGCGTTGGTAGCTGCAAATGCGGCAACTGGCTCAGGATGTGACCACATGTATTCGCTCCCGCATCTTGCGGACGCACCAGCGTGACATCTTTCATTGCCCCTACGCCAAAGCTATCAATCACTAACACCACAAATCGCGCCATTACGCCCCCAGAGAGTTTCCAAGACTGTCATAACGACCGACGATTTCCGGTTCGCCACGATGAATACCGGACACCAGCACCACATCGCTACGGGTGACAAAAATCTGCGTGCGAAAACAGAGCACCACTGCACTGCTTACCGGAAACTCGCCTGCCAGCGGCAGGGTGTAGTCGATACTGCTGTCATCCACAGTTTTGAGATTGGTTTCAGTAATCTTTTGATTTTCTGGCGTAAACACCAACGCATGTTGCGCATGACCACGACGATAGTAACCGCCGCCGTAGCAGTAGCTGTCGCCACGGAAATGATGGGAGATTTCACTTAACCAGAGCATCGCGATACGTTCAGGCTGATCGCCCTGCTGGTTTGCCGGAATAGTGCCCGTCAGCGCATGACCGGGTTCGGCATGAGTCACACCGTATTGCGCCAGTAATGGCAGCGAAGTGCAGCTGGTCGCTGAAGGCGCGTTCAGTTGCTCAAGTGCAATACCAGATTTCGCCAGTTGATCCCGTGCCTGTATCAGCGTGTGAAGATTCGGTGTCGGCAAAACTTTTCCGACAGCCTCATCCCAAAGCAGGCAAGGGAAATGGGTAAGTCCGGCTAAATGCAGCCCTGGCAGATTCTGGATTTCGGCGACAATCTCCGGCAACACCTTGAGGGCAAAACCGCTCTCCTGGCCCGGATAAAGAAAATCATCGTCGCTATAAACTTTAAGCAGCACAGACTGGATTCGCCCGGCCTTCACCACCGCCGCAGAAACTTCCCGCGCTTTGTCGAGAGTAAACACGGTGATGACGTCGGTGCCCTGTTCAACGGCGTCAGCAACCTGATGACAAGGGATTTGTACCAGATGCCCCTGATGCGCCACAGGCAAACCAGCGCGGCGCATGACTCGCGCCTCTTTGTAATCCACCGCCACAATGCCGCTGTAGCCTAATGCCAGCAATTTTTCCGCCAGCCACGGATTACGACCAAACTGCTTGGTCATCAGATACAGTTCAATGCCGTAAAGCCGCGCCGTCTCAATCAGCCGCTTACCGTTTTCCAGTATCTGATCCACGTCGATCACCCAGCTGTCCGGGGCGATCTTGCCCTGCTGCCACAGGCTTAGTGCGGCGGAAATCAGCGCCGGGTTCTGGCGTTTCAATGCTTCTACAAACATCTTGTTGCCTCGTTTCTGTTCCTTGAATTAAATATTCATTTTTTTGAATATTTAGGTTGTGCGACGTGGATTTGTCGGGAGCTTCAAACCTCTTCGTTAGCAGCCATCCATAATCCATAAAGGTTGGCCAGCAAATAGCCTTCTTCACACGGGTTAACTTCCAGTGCGAATTCCTTCAACAACACCTGATGCAATTGCACAACGGCTTGCCAGTGGCTGGATTGCGCCAGTTCTGCCAGCAACTCGTTATCCAGCGGCTCTATTTCTTCACCACGGCGACTGCGCATCAGTGCACTCGCCATATGTGTCATCGCCATCGTTCCTTGCTCACTGCGCACCGGCAGATGGCACTCTGTTTCCAGTACGTTGACGACCTGCATCATGCCTTTGCAGATGTCCTTATCAATAACGCCTGCCTCGCAAAGCAGGTTGAGTCTGGTTTCCATATCAGATGCCTTTCGTTTAATAACTCGGTTCCTGTTCCCCACTCACTACCCGTTGTTGATGGGCGAGCAGGGCGTGTTTATCTACAACGGCACGCAGCAGTTGTTGCATTGGGTAATCATCGACTCGCGTCAGGACCACGGCTTCGGTGGCCTGTAAAAATCGCGGATCGTCTGTGAGCGGCGTCGCCTCTAATCCCAGCATGGTCAGTTCGTTTTCCGCCACCACGTTCCAGATCACCGCATCGACATCGCCTTTAACAATGCGTTGTAAACTCTCGTGATAAGAGAGATCGACTCGTTCCACATCACTACCGCCAAAAAAAACATCGGTCATGATTTTCTGATCCGCCGAACGGTTATCCAGCCCCACGCGCTTCACGTTTGCGGACTCGCCTTTACGGCAAATCAACTGGTGCTCGCCAACGTAGGTGTGCGGCCCCAACTCCAGCGCGAGGCATAAGCCTTTTTGCGTGAGATAACTTTCCGCCGCTAGTCGCGAAACCACCGCCATGTCATACACGCCATTAAGCAGACACTCCACGCGAATATCCGCGCCACGCATGTGCGCATAGTAAAAAGGAATGCCATCAAACTGGGCTTTCAATCCGCTCGCCAGGCCTTCGTACAAACGGGTATAG
Source organism: Escherichia sp. XD33 (assembly GCF_019375075.1). Lineage (NCBI taxonomy): Bacteria > Pseudomonadati > Pseudomonadota > Gammaproteobacteria > Enterobacterales > Enterobacteriaceae > Escherichia > Escherichia sp. XD33. Next base: position 109,744 of record NZ_JAENDM010000006.1, on the reverse strand, counting down.
GGCAAGGGCATTGCACATACCACGTTGTTGATATCCACATGAGTCAGCAATGCTTTGTTATCCATCTCGACCAGATAACTGCCATTGCGCCCACGGCGTTCAATCCGTATCGCTCCGCTTGATTCCAGCGTTTTCAACGCGGCCTGCGTCAGGCCAACGGATGAACGGCATTCATTTGCCAGCTCATCTATGGTTTTCAATCGATTACCGCACTTTTCACCCAACAAATAACGGGCCAGCGTCGTGATGACGACGCCTTCTTTTTTGATAAACGTTCGACGCATAATAAATTTTCAGTAAATTGAATATTTATATCTTCAGGAATTTGAAGATAAGGCGCAACAGCGAGATGTGGAAACGGCGAGGCACTTCACATTTTTTCGGATTATTGCAAATGAGGATAAAAAAACCGGGTTTCCCCGGTTTCAGAGTGATGATAAAAGCAAAATTGCCTGATGCGCTACGCTTATCAGGCCTACATTTCCTTGCAATATGTGCATTACTTTGTAGGCCGGATAAGGCGTTCACGCCGCATCCGGCATGAACAAAGCGCAATTTGCCAGCAATAGTGAATTACGGCTTCGCCACAAAACCAATCGCTTCGTACACCGCTTTTAGCGTACGGGAAGCGTGCGCGCTGGCTTTTTCCGCGCCATCTTTCATCACCTGTTGCAGGAAGGCTTCATCGTTGCGGAAACGGTGATAGCGTTCCTGCAATTCAGTCAGCATACCGGAAACGGCATCAGCCACTTCACCTTTCAGATGACCATACATCTTGCCTTCGAACTGTTTTTCCAGTTCTGGGATGCTCTGGCCCGTTACCGCTGAAAGGATATCCAACAGGTTGGAAACGCCCGCTTTGTTCTGCACATCGTAGCGAACTACCGGCGGCTCGTCGGAGTCAGTGACCGCACGTTTGATTTTCTTCACTACCGATTTCGGATCTTCCAGCAGGCCGATAACGTTATTGCGATTATCGTCAGACTTGGACATCTTCTTGGTCGGCTCCAGCAGCGACATTACGCGCGCGCCAGATTTCGGAATAAACGGCTCCGGCACCTTAAAGATCTCGCCATACAGCGCGTTGAAACGCTGGGCAATATCGCGGCTCAGTTCGAGGTGCTGTTTCTGGTCTTCACCCACCGGTACCAGATTAGTTTGATACAGCAGGATGTCCGCTGCCATCAGCACCGGATAGTCAAACAGACCAGCGTTGATGTTCTCGGCATAACGCGCAGATTTATCTTTAAACTGCGTCATGCGACTCAGTTCGCCGAAGTAGGTATAGCAGTTCAGTGCCCAGCCTAACTGTGCATGTTCCGGCACGTGGGACTGAACAAAAATGGTGCTTTTCTCAGGATCGATACCACAAGCCAGATACAAGGCCAGCGTATCCAGCGTCGCTTTACGCAGCTTCTGTGCATCCTGGCGCACGGTGATCGCGTGTTGGTCAACGATACAGTAAATGCAATGGTAGTCATCCTGCATGTTTACCCACTGACGCAGCGCACCCATGTAGTTACCAATGGTCAATTCACCTGAGGGCTGTGCGCCACTAAAAACGATGGGCTTAGTCATTTTTCGATTCCTGATTTTCGCTATGCGGAAGCCCTAATGCGGGCAGAAGGTCATTTATAGACTGATAAATTACATCAGGCTGGCTGAGATCGATAGCCTCGCCGTAGTTATATCCGTAGGTTAAGCCAACTGATGGGCAACCTGCCGCTTTTGCTGCCTGAATATCATTGCGTGAGTCGCCAACAAACAGCATCTGTTGTGGAGCAATTCCCATCCGCTCAGCCACCAGTAACAGCGGGTCCGGATGCGGTTTTTTGTTTTGCACATCATCACCACCAATCACCACGCTGAAGTATTTGGCGATATCTAAGGCTTCGAGCAGCGGCGCGACGAACGGCGTCGGTTTGTTGGTGACCAGGCCTAGCGGCAGGCCTTTAGCCTGCAACGCGCCCAACGTATCGGCAACGTGCGGGAACAAAAACGTCCCCTCTTCGGCAACCTCGCCATAGTAGCGATCGAACAGTTTACGCAGAATACGTACCTGTTCTTCTGCCGGAATGTCGTCATCAACGGGCGGTTTACCCATTGTTTTACGCAGAGTCGCACGTTCCTGACGCGCCCAGGTCAATGCGCGCTCCATCAGAACATCTGCGCCGTTACCAATCCAGGTAATAACGCGTTCTTCACCTGCGACGGGCAACTCCAGCGCATACAGCGCCATATCTACCGCAGCAGCAAGACCGGGAGCACTGTCCACCAGCGTACCGTCGAGATCAAAAGCGACGCCGCGAATATCTTCAAACTTACTCATGACTTACCTTTGCCAGTTCACTGCGCATTTCATCAATGACTTTTTTGTAGTCTGGCTGGTCGAAGATTGCCGAACCGGCGACGAACATATCCGCGCCCGCCGCAGCGATTTCGCCAATGTTGTTCACCTTCACGCCACCGTCCACTTCCAGTCGAATGTCGAAGCCAGACTCGTCGATACGACGACGTACTTCGCGCAGTTTATCCAGTGTTTGAGGAATGAAAGACTGACCGCCGAAACCAGGGTTGACGGACATCAGCAGGATCACATCCAGCTTATCCATCACGTAATCCAGATAGCTCAGAGGTGTCGCCGGGTTAAATACCAGACCCGCTTTACAGCCATTTTCTTTAATCAGTTGCAGCGTGCGGTCAACATGCTCGGAGGCTTCTGGATGAAAGGTAATGATGCTGGCACCAGCGGCAGCGAAATCAGGCACAATGCGATCGACAGGTTTCACCATCAGGTGTACGTCGATAGGGGCGGTAATGCCATAGTTACGCAAGGATTTCAGCACCATTGGCCCAATCGTCAGATTGGGAACATAGTGGTTATCCATGACGTCAAAATGCACGACATCAGCGCCAGCTGCCAGGGCTTTTGCGGTATCTTCACCCAGGCGGGCAAAATCAGCCGACAGAATTGAGGGGGCAATCAAATACTGTTTCATCCGCTTCTCCTTGAGAATTATTTTTTCGCGGGTGAAACGACTCCTGGTTTGTACAAAGCCAGCAGTTCGTCCACCTTTTTACGTGTGCCGCCGTTGCTGCTTATACTGCGTCGAACTTTGACGACATGCAATTTTGCGCGCTGATACCACTCACGCGTTAACATCGTATCGTGATTGGAGATCAGCACTGGAATATGGCGCTCAACCAGACCTTCGGCGATCTCCGCCAGATGCGCTTGTTGTTCAAGCGTAAAACTGTTTGTGTGATACGCCGTAAAGTTGGCGGTCGCAGACAGCGGTGCATAAGGCGGATCGCAATAGACGACGGATGCATCATCTGCGCGCGCCATGCTATCGGCGTAAGACTCACAATAGAAAAAGGCATTCTGCGCTTTTTCAGCGAAGTGATACAACTCTGCTTCCGGGAAATAGGGTTTTTTGTAGCGGCCGAACGGCACGTTAAACTCACCGCGCAGATTGTAACGACACAGGCCGTTGTAACCGTAGCGGTTCAAATATAAAAACAGTACCGCCCGACGGAACGGATCCTGGCTTTTGTTGAACTCTTCGCGGAACTGATAGTAAACCTCGGCGCAATTTGTTTCGGGAACAAACAGCTCGCGTGCGGCCTGTACGTACTCATCAGTACGCATCTTCACAATGTTATAGAGACTGATCAGGTCGCTATTGATATCGGCAAGGATATAACGAGAAAAGTCGGTGTTGAGAAACACCGACCCGGCACCTACAAAAGGCTCAACCAGACATTCGCCCTTGGGCAAATGCCGTTTAATATCATCAAGCAGGGGATACTTGCCCCCTGCCCACTTCAAAAAAGCGCGATTTTTCTTCATGCTGACTAACTAATTACACCTTCTCCGGCTGTGGAGAAAGCTCCGACAGCATCCAGCGCTTCAGGCAACTCCCGCAACGATAAACCATTGCGGGAGATAACCTTGATTACTTCAGATCGGCCTGTACCTGACGCAGCGGTTTCGCCCACGGGTTTTTGGCCTGGACATCTGCTGGCAATGTAGATACCGCTTTTTTCGCCTCTTCTTTCGAAGCGTACACGCCAGAAACCAGGACATACCACGGCTGACCATTACGCGTCGTTTCATAGACAACGTAGTTTTTCAGATTCTCTTTCTTCGCCCAACCGTTCAGGTTGTCGTAGTTAGAGGAACTGCTCAGCTGCAGAGTGTAATGGCTGGACGGTGCCGATTTCAACGAACCAACATTACCTGCGGTCTTCGCCCCAGCAGCGGGTGTTGCTGTGGTTTGCGCCGGGGATGCCGTCTGTACTGGAGCCGTAGTCGCCGTCTCTTTTGGTGCTGGCGTAGAAGTCGCAGCCGGTGCCTTCGTGCTCGCCACAGGGGCAGCTGGTTCAGTACGCTTCGGCGTCTGTGCTACCGGCTTCGGCTCCGTTTTCACGGTTGCTTGCGGTTTTTTCGGTTCAATCACCGCCTGCTGACGAGCTGGGCGCGTAGTGGACGGACGTTCAGCGGTTTGCGTTTTCGCCGTGTCACGCGATGCATTGCCATTGCGAACAGGCGCAACCGTTGCGGGTTCAGTCGGCAACGTGGAATTGACCGCCACATTGTTCAGCTGTTGCTGATTTTGTGGCTGGGTCAGCGCATTGTTCAGGTCACCCTGCACTTCAACACGTTGTTGACCATCCGTTGCCACCGGGGTTTGCCCTTGAGTCGGCGTAGAAGAGATCGGTGGCAGAGAAACATCCTGCTGAGTATTTTCCGCAGACGTGGTTCCCGGCGCTGGCTGCACGCCATTCGCCTGATCGGTCGCATTGCCAGCAAGATCAATACTCTTCTCGCCAGACGCGGTTTGATCGCTGGAAGTGGTCGAGGGGGCTTTTAGCGCAGAACCGATACCGATGATCAACAGCAGTAGAACCAGAATGCCGACGCCCATCATCATATACTGACGAGAAGCGGGTTTACTGGCTGCTTTTTTGCGCTTACGCGGACGACGCTCTACGCGCTCTTCATCCACGGTTTCATCTTCGGATTCGTCAATTTCTTCTTCGATTTCCGGTTCCTCATTGCGCTCTTTTTGCGCACGAGTCGGACGGCGATCGTCAGTGTCATCAAGTTCAATATCATCAAAATTGATCTGCGGTTCGCCACGTTCAGTACGCTCAGAACGTTCAGAAGATTGACGAGAACGACCAGTACGACGATCGCTGGGATCGGGTTTCAGCTCGTCTTCTGGTTTGAATTCATCCATTTAACACCCCACTAAAAGGTTAATGCTTACCACGTTGCAATTAACCTGAAGCTAATAGACCGCTTGATAAGCGGCCTGACCTTTCTTGTTGTTACGCTGATTGACAATCGGCAATGGCGTTAAGAACAAGCTCGTGCGAAACGCCGCTGCGAACTTCACTCTTACCAATTGCCAACGGAAGAATTAAGCGCATCTCTCCCGCAAGGACTTTCTTGTCACGCAGCATATGCGGTAAATACGCCTGCGCGGACATTTCGCGCGGCCCATTGACCGGTAACCCAGCCCGCTTGAGCAGGGTTATAATACGCTGCGTTTCGGCAGAACTAAACTGCCCGAGACGTTCCGACGTCCGCGCCGCCATCACCATACCCGCAGCGACCGCTTCACCATGTAACCAATTGCCATACCCCATTTCAGCTTCAATGGCATGACCAAAGGTGTGTCCCAGATTCAGTAAAGCACGTAACCCGGTTTCGCGCTCGTCGGCGGCGACAACTTCTGCCTTCAGTTCACAACAACGGCGAATACAGTACGCCATTGCCGGACCGTCCAGACGCAACAACGCATCCAGATTCTCTTCCAGCCAGTTAAAAAACGCACCGTCAAGAATAATGCCGTATTTGATGACTTCTGCCAGCCCCGACGCTAACTCACGCGGGGGAAGCGTTTTCAGACAGTCGAGATCCACCACCACTGAAGCAGGTTGGTAGAACGCGCCAATCATGTTTTTACCGAGGGGATGGTTGACCGCAGTTTTGCCGCCAACGGAGGAATCGACCTGCGACAGTAACGTCGTCGGGACTTGAATGAAACGGACACCGCGCTGATAACTCGCCGCCGCGAAGCCGGTCAGATCGCCCACTACGCCGCCGCCAAGCGCCACCAGCGTAGTATCGCGACCATGCGGTTTTTGTAACAACGCCGTAAAGACGGTATCGAGTACAGCCAGGCTTTTATACTGCTCGCCGTCAGGGAGGATAACGCTATCGACGTTAACACCCGCCTGTTCAAGTACGCCGCGGACCTTATCGAGATACAGAGGAGCCAGGGTTTCGTTGGTGACCAACATGACCTGCTCGCCCGATTTCAGCGGTAAGAATGAAGCTGGTTCATTAAACAAACCAGATGCGATGGTAATTGGGTAACTACGTTCCCCGAGAGTAACGACAATCCTCTCCATAACGCGACATCCACCTTAATTACTGTACCCGCAGACGAGTGTATATAAAGCCAGAATTAGTTGCTTTCCAGCATGTGAATAATCTGGTTTGCAACCACTTTAGCGCTTTGATCATCAGTACGAATGGTCACGTCGGCAATCTCTTCATACAGCGGATTGCGTTCATTGGCCAACGCTTCCAGAACTTCACGCGGCGGTGTTTCAACGTGCAGCAACGGGCGTTTTTTATCACGCTGCGTGCGTGCAAGTTGCTTTTCGATGGTCGTTTCAAGATAAACGACAACGCCACGAGCGGAAAGACGGTTACGCGTTTCACGGGATTTCACAGAGCCGCCGCCAGTAGCCAGCACAATACCCTGTTTCTCGGTCAACTCATTGATGACCTTTTCTTCGCGATCGCGGAAGCCTTCTTCGCCTTCTAAATCGAAAACCCAGCCCACATCAGCTCCGGTTCGTTTCTCAATCTCTTGATCGGAATCGTAAAATTCCATATTGAGTTGTTGAGCTAACTGGCGCCCAATAGTGCTTTTTCCGGCACCCATAGGCCCAACCAGAAAGATATTGCGTTTCTCTGCCATTTTTTCGGTACTACTAAGACTATTCGTTAATGATAAACCCGCTTCGCTCAGAGAGCGCCGCAGGACATGAACTGAAACCTCATAAGATATTGCGAGAGTCAGACTGAAAATTATCTCAATACTCCAGCGGGTTTGGCAACTGAATAAATCACCCATCCCTCTGCATATCTGGTCGCTGCAAGCGCGCTGCCTTGCTACCACCGCTCTGGCGATAAATCACCGGGTAAGATTAGCGTAAAAAAGACAGCAAAATGCCGCCTGAATGATAAATCATCATCATGGAACGCAGGCAGCGAAGAGCACCAACTCTCAAATCGGTACTCCTTGTATGCTAAATACCTGCGCGCGTCAAATAGATGAAACACGTTCAGCGTAAAAACATTACCGCTTTTACGGCTGTTTACTCACTGGAAACCAGTCGTGGCGTGATAAACACCACTAACTCGCGTCGTTCATCTTCTTTTCCGTCATGACGAAATAATTGCCCGAACCAGGGAATGTCGCCAAGCAACGGTACGCTATCCTGACCCGATTTATTTTTACGGGTAAAAATGCCGCCCAGCGCCAACGTTTCTCCGCTTTTGACCTCGACCTGCGTTTCGATCTCCTGCTTATCAATCGCCAGCACTTCGCCATCGGCCTGCTGTAGCACCTGCCCCGGAACGTTCTGGCTGATGTGTAATTTCAGCCGGATGCGACCTTTTTGTAACACCGTGGGCGTGACCTCCATCCCCAGGACGGCCTCTTTAAATTCCACCGACGTCGCGCCACTTTCCCCGCTGGAAACCTGATATGGAATTTCGCTCCCCTGTTTAATGCTGGCAGGCTGAAGATGTGAGGCCAGCAGACGCGGACTGGCGATAATATCCAGCTGCTGTTTTTGTTCGAGCGCGGAAAGCTCAAGATCCAGCAAGCGTCCGTTGATGCGCCCAATGTTAAAACCGACATGCGTTGTCGCCGTCGCTACGGAGAGGTCGCTACCAAGCGTGGTGACTTGCCCAACGCCACCAGCGTGTTGCGCATCGGCCAGCGTCCATTTCACGCCTAACTCACGCAAACTTTTTTCATTAATGGTGACAATATGCGCCGACAGCTCAACCTGCCCGACCGGCAGATCCATTTGCGCTACCCACTGTTCAAGCGCGCTTAACGCCGTTTTGTTATCTCGTAGCAAAAGGCGATTGGTGCGTTTATCGACGGTCATACTCCCTTTGGCACTCAGTAGCTTCTCCCCCGCTTTCGCCAGTTCTCCCGCGTCGGCGTATTGCAGGGTTATACTGCGATTTTCCAGCGGCAGATTTGCCTGCGCCCGCGCCTGCTCCGCCTCCTGGCGGGCGATATTGTTATTCTGCCAGGCAATGGAATGCACTGAGAGAATGTTGCCTTCCTGCCGCGTTATCAGTCCGGCGCTTTTCACTACAGTTTGTAGTGCCTGCTTCCAGGGAACATCTGTTAGATGTAACGACACCGTACCGCTGACGTCTGGCGACACGACCAGGTTCAACTTCTCCTGTTCAGCCAGCGCCTGCAACACCTGAGCTACCGGAACGTCATCCACCATCAGCGTCACTTTTTGCGGCTTTGCCGCCTGTACGCCGGGTATCAGCATCAACAGTAGTGCGGCTATCCATTGCTTCATTTGTATCTCCTTGCCGTTGCCACAACCATTGTGGCGGTTCGCAGTTTGTCCCGGTACCCAGCGTTAGTACGTCTGGCGTCAGCTGTAAAATTGTCCAGCCGTTTTCCAGCACATCGTTTTGCTGCACCCGTCGCCATTTCTTTTGCCCGTCTTTTATTACACCGATGATGCGCTCGCCTCGCCCTACCATCCCCTGATAGCGCCACTGGCTAAGTTCGCTAATCCGGCATAGATCTTCCGGCGGTTTAAAAGGGTCACGCATACCGGTTAAAAGGCACAATGCAATACCTGCCAACAACCAGCGTTTAACCCTCATGCGGCGTCTCCAGTTGTAGCGTGAACAAAAGATCATCACCTTCCACGCTTAACGAAAAACGGCTCACGCTGACGTTGCGCTCTGCCAGCCGTGTAAATGCCGACGGCACTGCTTCCCACAGCGTTTTCAACGCCAACTCGCCTCCCTGCGCGGATGGATGCCAGGAAACCAGTTGCGCGCCGGATAACTGAAAATCCAGTGGCGAAAAGGGCAGCGTTTTTTCCTCGCTGAAGGGAGTGGTGTCTACCAGGCGATACAGTGCGGCCCACTGCTGGTGATGACTTGCCCGTAGTCGAATTAATGCGTCGCGCTCTTCATGGTGTGTCGATGACAGAAAAATGAGCGTAACTAACATCAGCAACCAGAATGCCCAGCAAAGCTGGCGGAGGCGGGGTGATGTGGCGAACCACCAGTCAAAGAACATGTTCATCGCTAACCTTCCTTGTTAACTGATACTCAAATTGCCAGCGTCCCTGCGCATCCTGCTGCGTGGCTCCCCGCTGATTGAGATGAAAAGATGCATCCTGGCGGAGTGACGTTTCTAGTGCGTTTAACGCGGTAATGCTTGTTGTCAGCCCCTTGATCTCCAGCGTTCCCTGCTGCCAGCTTATCGTTGTCAGCCAGGCGTGCTCGGGTAAAAGCGCCGCCAGTGCTTCCAGCGCAGATTGCCAGTCGCGGGTAAATTGTCGCTGGCGCTGCCGTTGCGAACGCTGTTCGCGTAACTGCTGTTGCTCCAGCAAACGTGGCTTCGTTATCTGTAAGCTGCGGGCGAGTTGTTGTTCCGCCTGAAGCAAAACTGCGTCTATGCGCGCTTCGGCGCTGCCTGTCAGACGCAGTATTAGCGTTATCCCGACGGCCAGCAGCAGAGGCGCAACGAACATCAGCAACCAGAAACGCAGAAAAGCGGTCCGGCGTTGCTGTCGCCAGGGCAAAAAATTAATTGGCGGGTTCATCAGTACGCCTTCCCAAGCGCCAGCCCCAGCGCGATGGCAAAGTCTCCACCTGGCGGCGGTAGCGGCGGCTGACGAACAGAAACGGCCTCCCAGGGATCAAATCCGCCTTCGCCACATATCGCGACGCTTTCGGGATCAACGGATAACGCTGCCGCCAGCTCCTTCGCGCTAGTCATCCCCACCGCCAGTTTGCGCCCCCAGCTATAGCGCGTCGCCCACAGCCACTGTTCGTTATCACGCCAGGCCAGACATTGCTGATGAGAAGGTAAAAAAGGCAGGAATCGCTGTAATGCACTGGCATCCGGGGTGATCGCGCTCACATGAACACGCAACCTTTCTGCCAGAGTAAGCAGCGTTGCCAGCTCTTTGCTTTGCGCGGCAGTCACGTTATAGGCGGGACTGAGTGAGTCTTCGCTGTAATCGAAGCGCAGGGAGTCCGGATCCATATCCAGCTCGCGGGCCATCGTCCCTGACAGCCAGGCCGTTTGCTCCCGCTCACCAAGGGACATCGACGGGCGCGGAAATGACCGCTGTAATGTGCGACTGGCGGGAAACGCCAACATAATGTGATGACGCTGCGGCAGTTCGCGACTCCACGGTAACAACGTTTTAGCCAGCTGCTGCGCATCAACAATCCGCCCATCTTTGATAATGTCGTTCTCCAGCGGCAACCGCCACCAGCGTTGCAAAAAGCATTCTTTTGCGCCCCGCACGATCGCAACCGCTACCGCTTCTTGCTGTTGTAAATGCAAACCAATTTGCCAGATCTTAAATGCCATTGTGATGATCTCCTTATCACCCGTCACTCTGACGGGTATATCAATGCGTCTGGCTTGCCTTTATACTACCGCGCGTTTGTTTATAAACTGCCCAAATGAAACTAAATGGGAAATTTCCAGTGAAGTTCGTAAAGTATTTTTTGATCCTTGCAGTCTGTTGCATTCTGCTGGGAGCAGGCTCGATTTATGGCCTATACCGCTACATCGAGCCACAACTGCCGGATGTGGCGACATTAAAAGATGTTCGCCTGCAAATTCCGATGCAGATTTACAGCGCCGATGGCGAGCTGATTGCTCAATACGGTGAGAAACGTCGTATTCCGGTTACGTTGGATCAAATCCCACCGGAGATGGTGAAAGCCTTTATCGCGACAGAAGACAGCCGCTTCTACGAGCATCACGGCGTTGACCCGGTGGGGATCTTCCGTGCAGCAAGCGTGGCGCTGTTCTCCGGTCACGCGTCACAAGGGGCAAGTACCATTACCCAGCAGCTGGCGAGAAACTTCTTCCTCAGTCCAGAACGCACGCTGATGCGTAAGATTAAGGAAGTCTTCCTCGCGATTCGCATTGAACAGCTGCTGACGAAAGACGAGATCCTCGAGCTTTATCTGAACAAGATTTACCTTGGTTACCGCGCCTATGGTGTCGGTGCTGCGGCACAAGTCTATTTCGGAAAAACGGTCGACCAACTGACGCTGAACGAAATGGCGGTGATAGCCGGGCTGCCGAAAGCGCCTTCCACCTTCAACCCGCTCTACTCGATGGATCGTGCCGTCGCGCGGCGTAACGTCGTGCTGTCGCGGATGCTGGATGAAGGGTATATCACCCAACAACAGTTCGATCAGACACGCACTGAGGCGATTAACGCTAACTATCACGCGCCGGAGATTGCTTTCTCTGCGCCGTACCTGAGCGAAATGGTGCGCCAGGAGATGTATAACCGTTATGGCGAAAGTGCCTATGAAGACGGTTATCGCATTTACACCACCATCACCCGCAAAGTGCAGCAGGCCGCGCAGCAGGCGGTACGTAATAACGTGCTGGACTACGACATGCGCCACGGCTATCGCGGCCCGGCAAATGTGCTGTGGAAAGTGGGCGAGTCGGCGTGGGATAACAACAAGATTACCGATACGCTGAAGGCGCTGCCGACCTATGGTCCGCTGCAGCCTGCCGCAGTCACCAGCGCCAATCCTCAGGAAGCGACGGCAATGCTGGCGGACGGGTCGACTGTCGCATTGAGTATGGACGGCGTTCGCTGGGCGCGTCCTTACCGTTCGGATACTCAGCAGGGACCGACGCCGCGTAAAGTGACCGATGTTCTGCAAACGGGACAGCAAATCTGGGTTCGTCAGGTCGGCGATGCATGGTGGCTGGCACAAGTGCCGGAAGTGAACTCGGCGCTGGTGTCGATCAATCCGCAAAATGGTGCCGTTATGGCGCTGGTCGGTGGCTTTGATTTCAATCAGAGCAAGTTTAACCGCGCCACCCAGGCACTGCGTCAGGTGGGTTCCAACATCAAACCGTTCCTCTACACCGCGGCGATGGATAAAGGTCTGACGCTGGCAAGTATGTTGAACGATGTGCCAATTTCCCGCTGGGATGCAGGTGCCGGTTCTGACTGGCAGCCGAAGAACTCGCCGCCACAATATGCCGGTCCAATTCGCTTACGTCAGGGGCTGGGTCAGTCGAAAAACGTGGTGATGGTACGCGCAATGCGGGCGATGGGCGTCGACTACGCTGCAGAATATCTGCAACGCTTCGGCTTCCCGGCGCAAAACATTGTCCACACCGAATCGCTGGCGCTGGGTTCAGCGTCCTTTACCCCAATGCAGGTGGCGCGTGGCTACGCGGTCATGGCGAACGGCGGCTTCCTGGTGGACCCGTGGTTTATCAGCAAAATTGAAAACGATCAGGGCGGCGTGATTTTCGAAGCGAAACCGAAAGTAGCTTGCCCGGAATGTGATATTCCGGTGATTTACGGTGATACGCAGAAATCGAACGTGCTGGAAAATAACGATGTTGAAGATGTCGCTATCTCCCGCGAGCAGCAGAATGTTTCTGTACCAATGCCGCAGCTGGAGCAGGCTAATCAGGCGTTAGTGGCGAAGACTGGCGCGCAGGAGTACGCACCGCACGTCATCAACACTCCGCTGGCATTCCTGATTAAGAGTGCTTTGAACACCAATATCTTTGGTGAGCCAGGCTGGCAGGGTACCGGCTGGCGTGCAGGTCGTGATTTGCAGCGTCGCGATATCGGCGGGAAAACCGGTACCACTAACAGTTCGAAAGATGCGTGGTTCTCGGGTTACGGTCCGGGTGTTGTGACCTCGGTCTGGATTGGCTTTGATGATCACCGTCGTAATCTCGGTCATACAACGGCTTCCGGAGCGATTAAAGATCAGATCTCAGGTTACGAAGGCGGTGCCAAGAGTGCCCAGCCTGCATGGGACGCTTATATGAAAGCCGTTCTTGAAGGTGTGCCGGAGCAGCCGCTAACGCCGCCACCGGGTATTGTGACGGTGAATATCGATCGCAGCACCGGGCAGTTAGCTAATGGTGGCAACAGCCGCGAAGAGTATTTCATCGAAGGTACGCAGCCGACACAACAAGCGGTGCACGAGGTGGGTACGACCATTATCGATAATGGCGAAGCACAGGAATTGTTCTGATTAAAAAGGCGCTTCGGCGCCTTTTTCAGTTTGCTGACAAAGTGCACTTTGTTTATACCGGATACGGCGTGAACACTTTACCCGTCTAGCAACATCTAGAAAAATCAATATATTGCAGAAACTTCGTAAGCCTGATAAGCATTATGCATCAGGCGAACTTTACGCATTTACACTCGCCCCTGCCCTTTCAACCATTCGCGCACGAGGAACAGCGCGCTGACATTACGCGCTTCGTTGAAGTCAGGGTCTTCCAGCAAATCCATCATATGCGCCAGCGGCCAGCGCACCTGTGGTAGCGGCTCTGGCTCATCGCCTTCCAGTGATTCCGGGTAGAGATCTTGCGCTACCACGATATTCATTTTGCTGGAAAAATAAGACGGTGCCATGCTGAGCTTCTTCAAAAAAGTCAGATCGTTCGCACCAAATCCAACCTCTTCTTTTAGCTCGCGGTTAGCGGCTTCGTAGACGCTTTCACCCGGATCAATTAATCCTTTCGAAAAACCTAATTCGTAGGATTCAGTTCCCACTGCGTATTCGCGGATCAGGATCAGGTGATCGTCCACAATCGGCACAATCATCACTGCTTCCCGGTTGGTTGGACGCATTCGTTCATAAACACGCCGCACGCCATTGCTGAACTCCAGATCCACGCTCTCGACGGTAAACAGTCGGGAACGGGCTACAGTTTCAACATTCAGAATGGTGGGTTTTTGTAATGATTTGCTCATCGTGGGATCTATGCTGTGAAATCAGCGGTTATTGTGCGATATCGGACACGCTTTCGGCAATGTGAATTGCATGTTATTTACATTTATGTAACTTAATAAATAATCGTCCTCAAATCAAATTAAAAGTCAATAGGTTGAAATAACTCCAGGAATTTGCTGATATTCCGCCTTCAGAGGGTTTGCTATGATCAGCGGTTACTGTGATGTGCTTAATGATGCTCAAGTTAAACTCCACGCTTGCCGATAGCCAACCGCAGAATCATGTATTGTGTCCGGTGCGACTGACCACGCCTGACAGACTAAGTAAGATGGGGAAAGCATGAGCACCATTGTGATTTTTTTAGCTGCTTTGCTGGCCTGCTCACTACTTGCGGGATGGCTGATAAAAGTGCGATCCAGACGGCGTCAGCTGCCCTGGACCAACGCCTTCGCGGATGCGCAAACGCGTAAACTCACACCTGAAGAACGTAGCGCCGTTGAAAATTATCTTGAGAGCCTGACGCAGGTATTACAGGTGCCTGGCCCAACGGGAGCCAGCGCGGCACCGATCTCTCTGGCGCTGAATGCCGAAAGCAACAACGTCATGATGCTGACACACGCTATCACGCGTTACGGCATCTCTACCGACGATCCGAATAAATGGCGTTACTACCTCGATTCGGTAGAAGTCCACCTGCCCCCTTTCTGGGAACAGTACATCAACGATGAGAATACCGTTGAACTGATTCATACCGATTCGCTGCCGCTGGTTATTTCACTCAACGGTCATACGCTGCAGGAGTACATGCAGGAAACTCGCGGCTATGCCTTGCAACCTGTTCCGTCAACGCAGGCGTCGATTCGCGGGGAAGAGAGTGAGCAAATCGAGCTACTCAATATTCGCAAAGAAACGCATGAAGAATATGCGCTGAGTCGTCCGCGCGGGCTGCGTGAAGCGTTGCTGATCGTCGCCTCCTTCCTGATGTTCTTTTTCTGCCTGATTACCCCGGATGTATTTGTTCCGTGGCTGGCAGGCGGCGCGTTACTGCTGCTGGGCGCAGGTCTGTGGGGGCTATTCGCACCCCCGGCAAAATCCTCCCTGCGGGAAATTCATTGTCTGCGCGGTACACCCCGTCGTTGGGGATTGTTTGGCGAAAACGATCAGGAACAGATCAACAATATTTCACTCGGTATTATCGACCTGGTCTATCCCGCACACTGGCAGCCATACATTGCTCAGGATCTCGGTCAACAAACCGATATCGATATCTATCTCGACCGCCATGTAGTGCGTCAGGGACGATATCTTTCGCTGCATGATGAAGTAAAAAACTTTCCGTTACAGCACTGGCTGCGCAGTACGATTATCGCTGCGGGCTCGCTGCTGGTGCTGTTTATGCTGTTATTCTGGATCCCGCTGGATATGCCGCTGAAATTCACTCTCTCATGGATGAAAGGCGCGCAGACCATTGAAGCCACCAGCGTAAAACAACTGGCTGACGCTGGCGTGCGGGTAGGCGATACATTGCGTATTAGCGGTACGGGAATGTGTAATATTCGCACTTCCGGAACCTGGAGCGCGAAAACCAATTCACCTTTTTTACCGTTTGACTGCTCGCAGATCATCTGGAACGACGCCCGCTCATTACCATTACCAGAATCTGAACTGGTCAACAAAGCGACGGCATTGACCGAAGCAGTTAATCGCCAGCTGCACCCTAAACCCGAAGATGAATCTCGCGTCAGTGCCTCATTACGTTCAGCGATTCAAAAATCCGGCATGGTATTGCTTGATGATTTTGGCGACATTGTACTGAAGACAGCGGATTTATGTTCTGCCAAAGATGACTGTGTGCGACTGAAAAATGCGCTGGTCAATCTCGGCAACAGTAAAGACTGGGACGCGCTGGTAAAACGCGCCAACACCGGGAAGCTCGATGGCGTGAATGTGTTATTACGCCCGGTGAGTGCGGAATCGCTGGATAACCTGGTGGCAACCTCCACCGCGCCGTTTATCACGCATGAAACGGCGCGAGCGGCACAATCACTAAACAGTCCGGCCCCCGGCGGATTCCTGATTGTCAGCGACGAAGGCAGCGATTTTGTTGATCAGCCCTGGCCTTCGGCATCACTTTACGACTACCCGCCGCAAGAACAGTGGAACGCTTTCCAGAAACTGGCACAAATGCTGATGCATACGCCGTTTAACGCCGAGGGTATCGTCACAAAAATCTTCACTGACGCCAATGGTACGCAGCATATTGGCCTTCATCCGATCCCGGATCGTTCCGGCCTGTGGCGCTATCTCAGCACCACATTGCTGCTACTGACGATGCTGGGTAGCGCCATTTACAATGGCGTACAGGCCTGGCGTCGTTACCAGCGTCATCGCACTCGCATGATGGAGATTCAGGCCTATTATGAAAGCTGCCTGAACCCGCAACTGATCACCCCTTCAGAAAGCCTTATCGAATAACACGTTTGCGCGGCAGGTTATGCTACCCTGTCGCGCAAATTGCTTCACTCTGGAGATTTCCCTCATGCATATCAACATTGCCTGGCAGGACGTAGATACCGTTCTGCTGGATATGGACGGCACGTTGCTCGACCTCGCCTTCGATAACTATTTCTGGCAAAAGCTGGTGCCTGAAACATGGGGCGCGAAAAACGGGGTTACGCCACAGGAAGCGATGGAATATATGCGCCAGCAATATCACGACGTACAGCATACGCTAAACTGGTACTGTCTTGATTACTGGAGTGAGCAACTGGGTCTGGATATCTGTGCGATGACCACCGAGATGGGACCGCGTGCCGTACTGCGTGAAGATACCATTCCGTTTCTTGAGGCACTGAAAGCCAGCGGTAAGCAGCGAATTTTGCTCACCAATGCGCATCCGCACAACCTGTCGGTAAAACTTGAGCATACGGGTCTGGACGCACACCTTGATTTATTACTTTCCACCCACACATTTGGTTATCCGAAAGAGGATCAGCGGTTATGGCATGCAGTGGCCGAAGCTACGGGTCTGAAAGCTGAAAGAACGCTGTTTATTGATGACAGCGAAGCGATTCTCGATGCTGCCGCGCAATTTGGTATTCGTTACTGCCTCGGCGTGACTAATCCTGATTCCGGGATTGCCGAGAAACAGTATCAACGCCATCCGTCACTGAATGACTACCGCCGCCTGATCCCCTCGCTAATGTGAAGGAGACGCCATGAAAGAAAAACCTGCTGTTGAGGTTCGACTGGATAAATGGCTATGGGCTGCCCGTTTTTATAAAACCCGCGCGCTGGCCCGTGAAATGATTGAAGGCGGTAAGGTGCATTACAACGGGCAGCGCAGCAAGCCGAGCAAAATCGTCGAGCTGAATGCCACGCTCACTCTGCGCCAGGGAAATGACGAACGCACGGTGATTGTAAAGGCGATTACTGAACAGCGTCGCCCCGCCAGCGAGGCAGCCTTGCTGTATGAAGAGACTGCGGAAAGTGTAGAGAAACGCGAAAAAATGGCGCTGGCACGTAAACTTAATGCCTTAACCATGCCGCACCCGGACCGACGCCCGGACAAAAAAGAGCGCCGCGACCTGTTACGATTTAAACACGGCGACAGTGAATAACTGTCACCTGCAAGAGAGATGATTATGCCGCAACATGACCAATTACATCGCTATCTGTTTGAAAACTTTGCCGTGCGCGGCGAACTGGTAACCGTTTCGGAAACCCTGCAACAGATCCTTGAGAACCACGATTATCCGCAGCCCGTTAAAAACGTGCTGGCAGAACTGCTGGTTGCGACCAGCCTGTTAACCGCTACGCTGAAGTTTGATGGTGATATCACCGTACAGCTGCAGGGCGACGGTCCGATGAATCTGGCGGTTATTAACGGTAACAATAACCAGCAGATGCGCGGTGTGGCGCGCGTGCAGGGCGAAATTCCAGAAAATGCCGACCTGAAAACGCTGGTCGGCAATGGTTACGTGGTGATCACCATTACCCCGAGCGAAGGCGAACGCTATCAGGGCGTAGTTGGTCTGGAAGGTGATACCCTGGCGGCCTGCCTGGAAGATTACTTTATGCGTTCTGAACAGCTGCCGACGCGCCTGTTTATTCGCACCGGCGACGTAGACGGCAAACCGGCTGCAGGCGGTATGTTGTTGCAGGTAATGCCTGCGCAAAATGCCCAGCAGGACGACTTTGACCACCTGGCGACGCTAACCGAAACCATCAAAACCGAAGAACTGCTGACCTTACCGGCAAACGAAGTGTTGTGGCGTTTGTATCACGAAGAAGAGGTGACGGTTTACGATCCGCAGGATGTGGAGTTCAAATGCACCTGCTCGCGTGAACGTTGCGCCGATGCGCTGAAAACGCTGCCTGATGAAGAAGTTGATAGCATCCTGGCGGAAGATGGCGAAATTGACATGCATTGTGATTACTGCGGTAACCACTATCTGTTCAATGCGATGGATATTGCTGAAATCCGCAACAACGCGTCTCCGGCAGATCCGCAAGTTCATTAATGAGTATGTCCGGCAGAGAGGGCTCTGCCGGATTTTACGACTAATACACCTGATGCGCTTTGTCACTCATTCAGATTCACATTCAGCCTTTCACCATCCACTACAAGATCGCGCCACGCTTTAGGCTTCGTCCCCAGTTTTCCATCCTTCGCAGCTGTGAGTAATTTTTCTTTCGTTATTTCGTTCGGAAGTAAACTCATATCAAGCGCGTCCCATTCTTTTCTGTCTGAGTCAAAGCCATAGACAATGACTCTGTCATCATTAAAAGCAAACAGGATCCGCTCCGCCTGACCATCACTATTCAGATCTTGCTCGACCAGGACGCAGGCGTCTTTTTCAATACAGGTCATCACGTTATAGCGATCCTGGATTAAGGCCGACCAGAATGTCGCATCAGGTTTAACAGAACCAGGGGCAATTAACACATTATCGGCTAATACTTTTTCCGATACCTGTTGCTGAAGATGTTGCTCTCCATCTAACGCCATCAGCAGATCCCGCGCGCGTTTCGGGTCTTTCATAAACCCGGCATCGCTTTTCAGCGACTCAAGCGCAGCACGTCCATAGCGACCGCTCTGCTCGAGCATGTAGATAGTTACCTGGTCTGACGTGTTTTTGCCGCTCTGATAACGCGCCATATGGCTGTTCACGCTAATGCGCATACTGTCCAGCACCGGCGAATTAAGAAGCACCAGTATCACCAACACCAATAACGAAACCGCAAGGTTCACTTTGCCCTGAAGAACAACGGGATTTTGCCCTTTACGCCAGACGATGCTGACAAAATACCCCAGCGACCACACCAGTAACACCAGCACCGCCAGCACGCCCTGCAAGCGGTCGACAGTCCAGCCGTACTGAGCGACCCGCAGCCATAACGCCCAGGCGGCGACGAACACATACAGCGGAGCAACCAGCAAAGCGGTTTTAATCAGGCAACGCAACGGCCCTGTCCAGGGAAGTGACGCTTTTTGCGGATCGCGGACAATAGCCATTAAGATCAATTGCAAAAAGGCCAGCGTCAACAGCAACCCGGCGGCGGAGATGTGGCGAGAAATCGCGCTCAGGCCCGTAAACGGCAGGGTGATGATAAACATCAGGGTTAGCAATGATACTAACGGCAGCAACCCCGTGGCGATTAACGTGAACAACTTTTGAATAGAGTCGATTAAACGTGACTGTGTTCGCGCGAGGATCACCGCCAGCGCGGTAACCAGACCTAACGTGAGATAAATAAACCAGTCGGTTGCAAAAAAGAGCGTATTGAAAAACGTGATGCCAACAAGTTTAAACAACTCACTCCACAGTAAAAGCACCAGCCACGTCAAGCCATTGGCGAGAAAAATCACCAGTAATATAAGTACGTTATGCCATACTGACTGGTAAAAATAGCGATAGCGGCTACTGTCATTGCGGATGCGAAGGCTTTGTTGTATCCACGGTAGCAACAACATTGCCATCAACAGCAGATAGCAACCAAAATCCCAAAGCGCCTTTTCAGCTCTCCAGGGGTTCATGCCATCAGTTTGCCACTTCAGCCAGCCGCTCATCCCCAGCGTGGCAATAAACACTAGCGCCAGCCATCCCCAAAGGCGCTTCTGTTTAAAAGAGATCACGGAGAAGAGTAAAACGGATGAAAACGCGACGGTCGCAGGCACGCCATAAACAATCCAACTGTGATTTTTTCCGGAAAGCCAGGCGATCAGCAGGTAGCAAACCAGACCCTGAAGTAATCCGGTAGCAATCATCCCCCAGCGTGTTGCGGGTGAAAGTTCAACGTTATCCATGTTGGTTATCCAGAATCAAAAGGTGGGTTAATTATCGCATCCGGGCAGTAGTATTTTGCTTTTTTCAGAAAATAATCAAAAAAAGTTAGCGTGGTGAATCGATACTTTACCGGTTGAATTTGCATCAATTTCATTCAGGAATGCGATTCCACTCACAATATTCCCGCCATATAAACCAAGATTTAACCTTTTGAGAACATTTTCCACACCTAAAATGCTATTTCTGCGATAATAGCAACCGTTTCGTGACAGGAATCACGGAGTTTTTTGTCAAATATGAATTTCTCCAGATACGTAAATCTATGAGCCTTGTCGCGGTTAACACCCCCAAAAAGACTTTACTATTCAGGCAATACATATTGGCTAAGGAGCAGTGAAATGCGCGTTAACAATGGTTTGACCCCGCAAGAACTCGAGGCTTATGGTATCAGTGACGTACATGATATCGTTTACAACCCAAGCTACGACCTGCTGTATCAGGAAGAGCTCGATCCGAGCCTGACAGGTTATGAGCGCGGGGTGTTAACTAATCTGGGTGCCGTTGCCGTCGATACCGGGATCTTCACCGGTCGTTCACCAAAAGATAAGTATATCGTCCGTGACGATACCACTCGCGATACTTTCTGGTGGGCAGACAAAGGCAAAGGTAAGAACGACAACAAACCTCTCTCTCCGGAAACCTGGCAGCATCTGAAAGGCCTGGTGACCAGGCAGCTTTCCGGCAAACGTCTGTTCGTTGTCGACGCTTTCTGTGGTGCGAACCCGGATACTCGTCTTTCCGTCCGTTTCATCACCGAAGTGGCCTGGCAGGCGCATTTTGTCAAAAACATGTTTATTCGCCCGAGCGATGAAGAACTGGCAGGTTTCAAACCAGACTTTATCGTTATGAACGGCGCGAAGTGCACTAACCCGCAGTGGAAAGAACAGGGTCTCAACTCCGAAAACTTCGTGGCGTTTAACCTGACCGAGCGCATGCAGCTGATTGGCGGCACCTGGTACGGCGGCGAAATGAAGAAAGGGATGTTCTCGATGATGAACTACCTGCTGCCGCTGAAAGGTATCGCTTCTATGCACTGCTCCGCCAACGTTGGTGAGAAAGGCGATGTTGCGGTGTTCTTCGGCCTTTCCGGCACCGGTAAAACCACCCTTTCCACCGACCCGAAACGTCGCCTGATTGGCGATGACGAACACGGCTGGGACGATGACGGCGTGTTTAACTTCGAAGGCGGCTGCTACGCAAAAACTATCAAGCTGTCGAAAGAAGCGGAACCTGAAATCTACAACGCTATCCGTCGTGATGCGTTGCTGGAAAACGTCACCGTGCGTGAAGATGGCACTATCGACTTTGATGATGGTTCAAAAACCGAGAACACCCGCGTTTCTTATCCGATCTATCACATCGATAACATTGTTAAGCCGGTTTCCAAAGCGGGCCACGCGACTAAGGTTATCTTCCTGACTGCTGATGCTTTCGGCGTGTTGCCGCCGGTTTCTCGCCTGACTGCCGATCAAACCCAGTATCACTTCCTCTCTGGCTTCACCGCCAAACTGGCCGGTACTGAGCGTGGCATCACCGAACCGACGCCAACCTTCTCCGCTTGCTTCGGCGCGGCATTCCTGTCGCTGCACCCGACTCAGTACGCAGAAGTGCTGGTGAAACGTATGCAGGCGGCGGGCGCGCAGGCTTATCTGGTTAACACTGGCTGGAACGGCACTGGCAAACGTATCTCGATTAAAGATACCCGCGCCATTATCGACGCCATCCTCAACGGTTCGCTGGATAATGCAGAAACCTTCACTCTGCCGATGTTTAACCTGGCGATCCCAACCGAACTGCCGGGCGTAGACACGAAGATTCTCGATCCGCGTAACACCTACGCTTCTCCGGAACAGTGGCAGGAAAAAGCCGAAACCCTGGCGAAACTGTTTATCGACAACTTCGATAAATACACCGACACCCCTGCGGGTGCCGCGCTGGTAGCGGCTGGTCCGAAACTGTAATGATTTGAAGCTGGAGAATATCTATCCAGTATCTTATAGAAAGCAAAACGGGAGGCACCTTCGCCTCCCGTTTATTTACCCTTCTTTTGTCGTGCCCTGCGCCCGCGTTACCGGCACTGGCAGCCAGGCGCGAATGGAAAGCCCGCCCCGCTCGCTGGTGCCAAGCTCCAGCATCCCGTTATGGTTATCCACGATACGCTGCACAATTGCCAGCCCTAATCCCGTGCCGCTAATGGTGCGCGCACTGTCGCCGCGGACAAACGGCTGGAACAGGTGCTTACGTTGTTCCGGCGCAATTCCCGGACCGTCATCTTCCACCTGGAACCAGGCGCGATTCGGCTCCGTTCCGCTGCTGACTTTGATCCAGCCATTGCCATAACGGGCGGCGTTGACCACCATATTCGCCACCGCGCGTTTGATCGACAGCGGGTGCATTTTCACTTCAATGCTGCCGGGGTAAAGCGCGGTTTCAATTTCCCGCTCATAGCCACTTTCGGCAGCAATCACCTCACCGAGTACTGCATTAAGATCCGCCATTTCCATCGGCATCTCCTGCCCGGTGCGCAGGTAGTCGATAAACTGCTCAATGATGGCGTTGCACTCTTCGATATCTTTATTGATCGATTCTGCCAGATAGCCATCCTGCTCGCTCATCATCTCAGTCGCCAGGCGAATACGCGTCAGCGGCGTGCGCAAGTCGTGACTTACCCCCGCCATCAGCAGCGTGCGGTCATCCGCCAGTTGCTTAACACCAGCCGCCATATGGTTAAAGGCACGGGTAACGGAACGCACCTCGGACGCGCCATACTCACGCAGCGGCGGCGGAATAATCCCTTTACCAACCTGCAAGGCTGCGTGTTCGAGATCGACCAACGGTCGGTTCTGGATACGAATAAACAGCCACGCCCCGCCTATCGCCAATAGCATAATCGCCAGCGTATAGCGGAACAGCGGAGAGAAATCGCCCTGATGAATTTCGGTCAGCGGCACGCGTACCCAGATATTGGGCGACAGCCAGGTTTTCAGCCAGACGACAGGCGAACTTTTGTTGACCTCAACGCGCACTTCCGTCGGGCCGCCCAGTTGCTGCGCCATCTGATGGCTTAAGAATTCATAGTGTTGCGCCCAACGCAGACCTGCCTCTTCGGCAGCCTCGTTGGAGTAGAGAGAGATCCCCAGCTCACGGTAGATCTCCCGACGGAAAGCGGGAGGCACAACCAACTGCGTGCCGTCCTCCAGTTGCAGTTTGTCGGTCATCAACATACGCACTTCGTACGCGAGGACTTTATTAAACTGCTGGAGGCTCGGCAAAATCGCGAAGTTCAGCACCACCAGATAAGTCGTCACCAGGCTGGCGAACAGCAAGGTGACGATGAGCAATAACGTACGGGCAAATGAACTTCGTGGCGAGAAGCGCAATCGCCTCATGCTTTAGAGCCGTCCGGTACAAAGACGTAGCCCAGACCCCAGACGGTCTGAATGTAACGCGGATGCGCTGGATCTTCTTCCACCATGCGGCGCAGACGCGAAATCTGCACGTCGATGGAGCGTTCCATTGCGGAATATTCACGACCACGGGCAAGGTTCATCAGCTTATCGCGGGAGAGCGGCTCACGCGGATGGCTGACCAGTGCCTTCAGTACCGCAAACTCACCGCTGGTGAGCGGCATCGGCTCGTCTTCGCGGAACATTTCGCGCGTACCGAGGTTAAGTTTGAACTTACCGAAAGCAATTACCGCCTCTTCCTGTGACGGTGCGCCTGGCAGTTCGTTCGCCTGACGACGCAGCACCGCACGGATACGGGCCAGCAGTTCACGCGGGTTAAACGGTTTTGGAATGTAGTCGTCAGCGCCAATCTCCAGGCCTACGATACGGTCCACTTCTTCCCCTTTCGCCGTCACCATAATGATCGGCATCGGGTTGCTCTGACTACGAAGACGTCGGCAAATCGACAAGCCATCTTCACCAGGTAACATTAAATCCAGTACCATAAGATGGAAAGATTCACGAGTCAGCAGGCGATCCATCTGTTCTGCATTAGCGACGCTTCGAACCTGGAAGCCTTGTTCGGTGAGATAACGTTCCAGCAGCGCACGCAGGCGCATGTCGTCATCGACCACCAGAATCTTGTAGTTCTCTTGCATTGTTTGTACTCCCAAAGGTTCGCAACAATTTGTAAGCGTGTATTCTTAAAAAAGCTCACGTTCGTCACCAGCTAAATCTGGTATGAATTTCAGCCTAAATTGTTACAAAGCATATTAAACAGCAGCTTAAGTATACAATTTATTCGGCGAAACATTATTGATTCTGTTGATATGATCACGTTATACCCAATGTGCGCATTATCAAACAGACAAAGGGAATCAACGAGATGAAAACGCCCCTGGTTACCCGGGAAGGGTATGAAAAACTCAAACAAGAGCTTAATTATCTCTGGCGTGAAGAACGCCCGGAGGTCACAAAAAAGGTGACCTGGGCCGCAAGTCTGGGCGACCGCAGCGAAAATGCTGACTATCAGTATAATAAAAAGCGTCTGCGTGAAATCGACCGTCGCGTGCGCTATCTCACTAAATGCCTGGAAAATCTCAAAATCGTCGATTACTCCCCTCAGCAGGAAGGCAAAGTCTTTTTTGGCGCGTGGGTGGAGATTGAAAACGACGATGGCGTGACTCACCGTTTCCGTATTGTCGGCTACGATGAAATTTTTGGCCGTAAAGATTACATCTCTATCGATTCCCCGATGGCCCGCGCATTGCTGAAAAAAGAAGTCGGCGATCTGGCGGTGGTGAATACCCCTGCCGGGGAAGCGAGCTGGTATGTTAATGCTATCGAGTACGTGAAACCGTAAGGAAGAGTCTTAACCTCCTGCCGATGGCTGGCATTTTTGCCAGCCAGTCCGTATAACTATCCCCTGATTTTTGATCCGAAAAGATGAACTCAAACCATGATGAATGATTCGTTCTGCCGCATTATTGCGGGTGAAATTCAGGCGCGCCCGGAACAGGTTGACGCTGCCGTTCGCCTGCTTGACGAAGGGAATACCGTGCCGTTTATCGCACGTTATCGTAAGGAAATCACCGGCGGTCTGGATGACACGCAGCTGCGTAATCTGGAAACGCGTCTGAGCTATCTGCGCGAGCTGGAAGAGAGACGTCAGGCGATCCTCAAGTCCATTTCCGAGCAAGGCAAACTCACCGATGATCTGGCGAAGGCCATCAACGCCACCCTAAGCAAAACCGAACTCGAAGACCTCTACCTGCCCTACAAACCTAAACGCCGCACCCGCGGGCAAATCGCCATTGAAGCAGGGCTTGAGCCGTTGGCTGACCTGCTGTGGAGCGATCCGTCACACACGCCAGAAGTCGCCGCTGCACAATATGTTGATGCCGATAAAGGCGTGGCAGATACCAAAGCCGCGCTGGATGGCGCGCGCTATATCCTGATGGAACGGTTTGCCGAAGATGCCGCGCTGCTGGCGAAAGTGCGTGATTATCTGTGGAAGAACGCGCATTTGGTTTCTACGGTGGTGAGCGGTAAAGAAGAGGAAGGGGCGAAATTCCGCGACTATTTCGATCATCACGAACCGTTGTCCACGGTGCCTTCTCACCGCGCGCTGGCGATGTTCCGTGGGCGTAACGAAGGCGTACTCCAGCTTTCGCTGAATGCCGATCCACAGTTCGATGAGCCGCCGAAAGAGAGCTATTGCGAGCAAATCATCATGGATCACCTTGGCCTGCGCCTGAACAATGCCCCGGCGGATAGCTGGCGCAAAGGCGTGGTGAGCTGGACGTGGCGCATCAAGGTGCTGATGCATCTGGAAACCGAACTGATGGGTACCGTGCGCGAACGCGCGGAAGATGAAGCAATCAACGTCTTTGCCCGTAACCTGCACGATCTGCTGATGGCGGCCCCTGCCGGACTGCGTGCAACGATGGGCCTCGATCCGGGTCTGCGTACTGGGGTAAAAGTGGCGGTGGTCGATGCCACTGGCAAACTGGTAGCGACCGATACCATTTACCCGCACACCGGACAAGCCGCAAAAGCAGCGATGACTGTTGCTGCGCTGTGTGAAAAGCATAACGTTGAACTGGTGGCGATCGGCAACGGTACAGCTTCCCGCGAAACCGAACGTTTCTATCTCGACGTGCAGAAGCAGTTCCCGAAAGTGACCGCACAGAAAGTGATCGTCAGCGAAGCTGGCGCGTCGGTTTACTCGGCTTCCGAGCTGGCAGCGCAGGAGTTTCCGGATCTCGACGTTTCGCTGCGTGGCGCGGTGTCTATCGCCCGCCGTTTGCAGGATCCGCTGGCGGAGCTGGTGAAAATCGATCCGAAATCTATCGGCGTAGGTCAGTATCAGCATGACGTCAGCCAGACGCAACTGGCCCGCAAACTGGACGCAGTAGTAGAAGACTGCGTAAACGCCGTTGGCGTCGATCTCAACACTGCTTCTGTTCCGCTGTTAACCCGCGTGGCGGGCCTGACGCGCATGATGGCGCAAAACATCGTGGCCTGGCGCGATGAGAACGGCCAGTTCCAGAACCGTCAGCAACTGCTGAAAGTCAGCCGTCTGGGGCCGAAAGCCTTCGAGCAGTGCGCGGGCTTCTTGCGCATTAACCACGGTGATAACCCGCTGGATGCTTCTACCGTCCACCCGGAAGCCTATCCGGTGGTGGAACGCATTCTGGCAGCAACACAGCAGGCACTGAAAGATCTGATGGGTAACAGCAGCGAACTGCGTAACCTGAAAGCGTCTGACTTTACTGATGAAAAATTCGGTGTGCCGACAGTAACTGACATCATCAAAGAGCTGGAAAAACCGGGTCGCGATCCGCGTCCGGAATTTAAAACCGCTCAGTTTGCCGATGGCGTCGAGACAATGAACGACCTGCAACCGGGTATGATCCTCGAAGGTGCGGTGACCAACGTCACCAACTTTGGCGCGTTTGTCGATATCGGCGTGCATCAGGACGGCCTGGTTCACATCTCTTCATTGTCGAACAAGTTTGTGGAAGATCCGCATACCGTGGTGAAAGCGGGCGACATTGTGAAGGTGAAAGTGCTGGAAGTGGATCTTCAGCGTAAACGTATCGCCCTGACTATGCGTCTGGACGAGCAGCCTGGCGAAACCAACGCCCGTCGCGGCGGCGGTAATGAACGCCCGCAAAACAACCGCCCGGCAGCCAAACCACGCGGTCGTGAAGCGCAGCCTGCCGGTAATAGCGCGATGATGGATGCGCTGGCGGCGGCAATGGGCAAAAAACGTTAAACGCCCGGACTGGCCCCTAAACCTGCGCGATAAGGCGTTCACGCCGCATCTGGCAACGAACGCCTTGCCTGACATAAAAGTGCCGGAGAATATCTCCGGCCTTTTTATTCCACAACCAAACTCATAATATATTCCGGCAATATTTATCACTTCATTAACAACTGAAACCTTAATTAAACATTAGCCAGTCCGGGTAATTCACTATTCGAATTATATTTTCGCTGCGATATAACCTTGAGCCACATCAACATTGAGTCAGATTATTATTCAAACCAACATTCGCACACATTTTAAGTATTGCTGATAGAAACCATTCTCATTATCATTGTGTTGTTGATTATTTAATCTCTCCTTTGTTGGCAAATCATCTGGTCTCATGTCGCTGTCAAACGCCCCATGAGGTAGTTATCCAGTTAATGAGAAACAAGTAGGCACCTATGCAATACACTCCAGATACTGCGTGGAAAATCACTGGCTTTTCCCGTGAAATCAGCCCGGCATATCGCCAAAAACTGCTTTCTCTTGGCATGTTACCTGGCTCCTCTTTTAATGTGGTGCGCGTCGCTCCACTCGGCGACCCCATTCATATCGAAACCCGTCGTGTGAGCCTGGTATTACGCAAAAAAGATCTGGCCTTATTAGAAGTGGAAGCGGTTTCCTGTTAATACGGTGATAACAACAATGAAAAAATTAACCATAGGCTTAATTGGTAATCCAAATTCTGGCAAGACAACCTTATTTAACCAGCTCACTGGCGCACGTCAGCGTGTAGGTAACTGGGCTGGCGTTACCGTCGAACGTAAAGAAGGGCAATTCTCCACCACCGATCATCAGGTCACGCTGGTGGACCTGCCCGGCACCTATTCTCTGACCACCATCTCATCGCAGACCTCGCTCGATGAGCAAATCGCCTGTCACTACATTTTGAGTGGCGACGCCGACCTGCTGATTAACGTGGTGGATGCGTCTAACCTTGAGCGTAACCTGTACCTGACGCTACAACTGCTGGAACTCGGCATTCCCTGCATTGTGGCACTGAACATGCTCGACATTGCCGAGAAGCAAAATATTCGTATTGAAATTGATGCTCTGTCGGCGCGTCTGGGCTGTCCGGTGATCCCGCTGGTTTCAACCCGTGGTCGCGGTATTGAAGCGCTCAAGCTGGCGATTGATCGCTATAAAGCTAACGAGAATGTGGAACTGGTACATTACGCACAGCCGCTACTCAACGAAGCAGATTCACTGGCAAAAGTGATGCCTTCCGACATCCCGCTGAAACAACGTCGCTGGCTGGGCCTGCAAATGCTGGAAGGCGATATCTACAGCCGCGCCTACGCCGGTGAAGCGTCGCAGCATCTTGATGCCGCCCTCGCCCGTCTGCGTAATGAGATGGACGATCCGGCGCTGCACATTGCCGATGCGCGTTACCAGTGCATTGCTGCCATCTGTGATGTGGTAAGCAACACCCTGACGGCAGAACCCAGCCGTTTCACCACTGCGGTAGATAAAATCGTGCTCAACCGTTTCCTCGGTCTGCCGATTTTCCTCTTTGTGATGTACCTGATGTTCCTGCTGGCTATCAACATCGGCGGGGCGTTACAGCCGCTGTTTGACGTCGGCTCCGTGGCGCTATTTGTGCATGGTATTCAATGGATTGGCTACACGCTCCACTTCCCGGACTGGCTGACTATCTTCCTCGCCCAGGGCCTGGGTGGCGGCATTAACACCGTGCTGCCACTGGTGCCGCAGATTGGCATGATGTACCTGTTCCTCTCCTTCCTTGAGGACTCCGGGTATATGGCGCGTGCGGCGTTTGTGATGGACCGTCTGATGCAGGCGCTGGGCTTGCCGGGGAAATCCTTTGTGCCGCTGATCGTCGGTTTCGGTTGTAACGTACCGTCGGTAATGGGTGCACGTACGCTTGATGCACCGCGTGAACGTCTGATGACCATCATGATGGCACCGTTTATGTCCTGCGGCGCGCGTCTGGCTATCTTCGCAGTATTCGCGGCTGCCTTCTTCGGGCAGAACGGTGCGCTGGCGGTCTTCTCGCTGTATATGCTGGGTATTGTGATGGCGGTGCTGACTGGCCTGATGCTCAAGTACACCATCATGCGCGGTGAAGCGACGCCGTTTGTCATGGAGTTGCCGGTCTATCATGTACCACACGTTAAAAGCCTGATTATCCAGACCTGGCAGCGTCTGAAAGGCTTCGTTCTGCGTGCTGGTAAAGTGATCATCATCGTCAGCATTTTCCTGAGCGCTTTCAACAGCTTCTCGCTGAGCGGGAAAATCGTCGATAACATCAACGACTCGGCGCTGGCGTCCGTCAGCCGGGTGATCACCCCGGTCTTCAAGCCAATTGGCGTGCATGAAGATAACTGGCAGGCAACGGTTGGCCTGTTTACAGGTGCCATGGCGAAAGAAGTGGTAGTGGGTACGCTCAACACCCTCTACACCGCAGAAAATATTCAGGACGAAGAGTTCAATCCGGCAGAATTTAACCTCGGTGAAGAGCTGTTCAGTGCGATAGATGAAACCTGGCAGAGCCTGAAAGACACCTTCAGCCTTAGCGTACTGATGAACCCCATTGAAGCCAGCAAAGGCGACGGCGAAATGGGTACCGGGGCGATGGGCGTGATGGATCAGAAATTCGGTAGCGCAGCAGCAGCTTACAGCTACCTGATTTTCGTCCTGCTGTATGTACCATGTATCTCGGTGATGGGGGCTATCGCCCGTGAATCAAGCCGTGGCTGGATGGGCTTCTCCATCCTGTGGGGGCTGAATATCGCTTACTCACTGGCAACATTGTTCTATCAGGTCGCCAGCTACAGTCAGCATCCAACTTACAGCCTGGTGTGCATTCTGGCGGTTATCCTGTTTAACATCGTGGTTATCGGTCTGCTGCGCCGCGCGCGTAGCCGGGTGGATATCGAACTGCTGGCAACCCGCAAGTCGGTAAGCAGTTGCTGCGCAGCCAGCACCACCGGTGATTGCCATTAATGGCTTCACTTATTCAGGTGCGCGATTTGCTGGCGTTACGGGGCCGTATGGAAGCGGCCCAGATAAGCCAGACATTGAACACTCCACAGCCAATGATTAACGCCATGCTGCAACAACTGGAAAGTATGGGCAAAGCCGTGCGGATTCAGGAAGAACCTGACGGCTGCCTCTCTGGCAGTTGTAAAAGCTGCCCGGAAGGAAAAGCCTGTCTGCGCGAGTGGTGGGCGCTGCGTTAACCTTACTCCATCGCCTGTTTTGGAAAGCCCGGTATGCGTCTGCATCCGGGCTTTTTTGCGTGCGGCTTTCCATAAAAATGCAACTCTTGCAGCACGGCGTAAGTTCCTTTGAAAGCATCTCGCAGGGATGAAAACTCGCTAATACACAGGTGTGGAGTGGCGCGTAGAGTCGCGGCATTCAAACAACAGGTGAAGGAACGCCATGAGCAAAAAGCAGAGTTCCACCCCACACGATGCGCTGTTCAAACTCTTTTTACGCCAACCGGACACGGCTCGTGATTTTCTTGCGTTTCATTTACCGGCACCCATTCACGCGCTTTGTGATATGAAAACCCTCAAGCTGGAGTCGAGCAGCTTTATTGATGACGATCTGCGTGAAAGCTATTCCGATGTGCTGTGGTCGGTGAAAACGGAACAAGGACCAGGATACATCTATTGTCTGATTGAACATCAAAGCACCTCAAACAAACTGATCGCATTTCGCATGATGCGTTACGCTATTGCCGCAATGCAAAATCACCTTGATGCTGGATACAAAACGTTGCCGATGGTGGTGCCATTGTTGTTTTACCACGGTATTGAAAGCCCCTATCCCTATTCGCTGTGTTGGCTGGATTGTTTCGCCGATCCCAAACTGGCAAGGCAGCTTTATGCCTCCGCATTTCCGCTGATTGATGTCACCGTCATGCCTGATGATGAAATCATGCAGCACCGACGTATGGCGCTGCTGGAGTTAATTCAAAAACATATTCGTCAACGCGATCTGATGGGGCTGGTAGAGCAAATGGCCTGCTTATTAAGTAGTGGATACGCTAATGACAGACAAATCAAAGGGCTGTTTAATTACATACTGCAAACCGGCGACGCGGTACGTTTTAACGATTTTATCGACGGCGTTGCCGAACGTTCACCGAAACACAAGGAGAGTTTAATGACAATTGCGGAAAGATTGCGGCAGGAGGGGGAACAATCCAAAGCCCTGCATATAGCCCAAATAATGCTTGAATCCGGAGTCCCTCTTACAGACATCATGCGCTTTACCGGGGTGTCAGAAGAAGAGTTGGCTGCGGCGAGCCAGTAAATTTCTGTCTCGCCATTTCAAAAGTTGCCTACACCCTCTGCTTCAACGCCACCAGCAGGTGACAAAACTCGACCGGATGCGAAATAAACGGCGCATGGGCCGCTTTGGCGAAGATATATGATTCGCTGTGAGGCCAAAGTTTATCCAGCATCGGCACCACTTTGCGCGGCACCAGACCGTCGAGATAGCCATACAATCGCAAAAACGGCATGGACACGTTTTGCAGCGGCTGACGGAGATCGACCGTTTTCAGGATTTCCAGCCCGCCATTAAGCACGTCAACCTCCGGCATCGGTAACGCCAGAACGGTTTTCTTCAACGCCCGCGCATCCTGGCGCGCCGTTTCAGTCCCCATGGTTTGTAACGCCAGGAACCGCTCCACTGTACGCTGAAAATCATCACTGAGTTGCTGCTGAAATCCCGCCAGCACGTCCGGTTTTATCCCCGGCCACTCGTCACGAGCACTAAAACAAGGTGACGACGCCACGGTGACCAGCGCCTGAACACGCTCGGGATGGGTTAAAACAATTTGGCTTGCCACCAGCCCGCCCAGACTCCAGCCTAACCAAATGGCTTTATCAGGTGCCTGTTGCAGCACGGCTTCGGCCATATCAGCAAGTGACAGCGCACCAAATCCCCGGCTACGCCCGAAGCCGGGCAGGTCAACAAGGTGCAGCGTAAAATGCGAGCTAAGTTCCTCGTCAATGCAACGCCACACTTCGGCATTCAGTCCCCATCCGTGCAGCAGCACAAGATGAACATTCCCCTGACCTTTGGTCTGCCACCAGATGTTATTCATCCGCTATTGTTCTCTTTTGACTTACAAGGATGAACATATGCTAACAGTACCGGGATTATGCTGGCTATGCCGAATGCCACTGGCGTTAGGTCATTGGGGGATTTGTTCGGTCTGTTCACGCGCCGCCCGTACAGATAAAACGTTATGCCCACAATGTGGATTACCCGCCACACACTCCCATCTTCCCTGCGGTCGTTGCCTGCAAAAACCGCCGCCCTGGCAAAGACTGGTCACGGTTGCGGACTATGCGCCGCCGTTAAGTCCGCTAATCCACCAGCTTAAATTTTCCCGGCGCAGTGAAATCGCCAGCGCCCTGTCACGTCTGTTACTATTGGAAGTCTTACACGCTCGTCGCACCACCGGGTTGCAATTGCCGGATCGCATCAT
This sequence comes from Escherichia sp. XD33, assembly GCF_019375075.1. NCBI lineage: Bacteria > Pseudomonadati > Pseudomonadota > Gammaproteobacteria > Enterobacterales > Enterobacteriaceae > Escherichia > Escherichia sp. XD33. The sequence goes on along the minus strand of NZ_JAENDM010000006.1, from coordinate 76,590 downwards.
CAGCGTTCCGTTATGGCAGCGGCGTCACTGGCGTCGGGGATTTAATCAGAGCGATTTGCTGTGTCAGCCGTTATCACGCTGGTTGCACTGCCGATGGGATAGCGAAGCCGTCACACGAACACGGGCCACTGCGACCCAGCATTTTCTCAGTGCCCGGCTACGCAAGCGCAACCTGAAAAATGCCTTTCGTCTTGAATTGCCCGTGCAAGGTCGCCATATGGTGATTGTGGATGATGTCGTTACCACCGGAAGTACCGTCGCAGAGATTGCGCAGTTGCTTTTACGCAATGGTGCGGCGACTGTCCAGGTCTGGTGCCTTTGTCGAACCTTGTAGAGCCTCGATGATGGGCGTATTATAACCAACTAAAATAGTCAACTATTAGGCCATTACTATGATCCGTATTTCCGATGCTGCACAAGCGCACTTTGCCAAACTGCTGGCAAACCAGGAAGAAGGGACACAAATCCGCGTATTTGTGATTAACCCTGGCACGCCTAACGCTGAATGTGGTGTTTCTTATTGTCCGCCGGATGCCGTAGAAGCCACCGACACTGCCCTGAAATTTGACCTGCTGACCGCGTATGTTGATGAGTTAAGCGCTCCTTACCTGGAAGATGCAGAGATCGATTTTGTTACCGACCAGTTGGGTTCTCAGCTAACACTGAAAGCCCCGAACGCCAAAATGCGTAAAGTGGCAGACGATGCACCGCTGATGGAGCGCGTGGAGTATATGCTGCAGTCGCAGATCAACCCACAGCTTGCTGGTCACGGTGGTCGCGTTTCGCTGATGGAAATCACCGAAGACGGTTACGCCATTCTGCAATTTGGCGGCGGCTGTAACGGTTGTTCCATGGTCGATGTGACGCTGAAAGAAGGGATCGAGAAGCAGCTGCTGAACGAATTCCCGGAGCTGAAAGGTGTGCGCGATCTCACCGAACACCAGCGCGGCGAACACTCCTACTACTAAGTTATCCCGTCTTTTGTAGATTGCCCGATGCGACGCTAAAGCGTCATTTCGGGCCTACGTTGAACATGTGCCAGACGTTGGCGCAGCCTTGCTTTGGCAAATCCTCGGTTCGTTTCCCCGCGATAATATGACCAACCTCTCATAATTTAAATTTACCCCGCTCTGGTGATTCTCAAACGCCAGATGTTACCCGTATCATTCACATGGGTACCAAACATACTCCTGACATCTGACTACAATAATTAGTTTTAGTGGGTATCAGTCGTGGTGCCGCAATATCTCTGTTCCCGATTGGGATAATTAGAGTTTGTCGTCAGAAAATTGACGTTACCCATAACAAATGAAAGGCCAGGTAAATCATGCCATTAGTCATTGTTGCTATCGGTGTAATCTTGTTGTTGCTCCTGATGATCCGCTTCAAAATGAACGGCTTCATCGCTCTCGTCCTCGTGGCGCTTGCTGTTGGATTAATGCAAGGAATGCCGCTGGATAAAGTTATTGGCTCCATCAAAGCCGGTGTCGGCGGGACGCTCGGTAGCCTTGCCCTGATCATGGGTTTTGGCGCAATGCTGGGCAAAATGCTGGCAGACTGCGGTGGCGCACAACGTATCGCCACCACGCTGATTGCCAAATTTGGTAAAAAACACATCCAGTGGGCGGTGGTACTGACCGGTTTTACCGTTGGTTTTGCCCTGTTCTATGAAGTGGGCTTTGTGCTGATGCTGCCGCTGGTGTTTACCATCGCGGCTTCTGCGAATATTCCACTGCTGTATGTTGGTGTACCAATGGCAGCTGCACTGTCTGTGACCCACGGCTTCCTGCCACCGCATCCGGGTCCGACTGCGATTGCCACCATTTTCAATGCCGATATGGGTAAAACCCTGCTGTACGGTACTATTCTGGCAATCCCGACCGTGATTCTCGCCGGTCCGGTTTACGCTCGCGTGTTGAAAGGTATCGATAAGCCAATTCCGGAAGGTCTCTACAGCGCGAAAACCTTCAGTGAAGAAGAGATGCCGAGCTTTGGCGTCAGCGTCTGGACCTCTCTGGTGCCGGTAGTACTGATGGCGATGCGTGCGATTGCCGAAATGATCCTGCCGAAAGGTCACACTTTCCTGCCGGTAGCGGAGTTCCTCGGTGACCCGGTAATGGCTACGCTGATTGCCGTGCTGATTGCGATGTTCACCTTTGGTCTAAACCGTGGTCGTTCAATGGATCAGATTAACGACACGCTGGTTTCTTCCATCAAAATCATTGCGATGATGCTGTTGATCATCGGTGGTGGCGGTGCGTTCAAGCAGGTGCTGGTAGACAGCGGCGTGGACAAATACATTGCTTCCATGATGCACGAAACCAACATTTCTCCGCTGCTGATGGCCTGGTCGATTGCTGCCGTACTGCGTATCGCGCTGGGTTCCGCAACCGTTGCGGCAATCACTGCGGGTGGTATCGCGGCACCGCTGATTGCAACGACGGGTGTTAGCCCGGAGCTGATGGTTATTGCGGTTGGTTCCGGTAGTGTGATTTTCTCTCATGTGAACGATCCGGGCTTCTGGCTGTTCAAAGAGTACTTTAACCTGACTATCGGCGAGACCATCAAATCCTGGTCGATGCTGGAAACCATTATCTCGGTGTGCGGTCTGGTAGGCTGTCTGCTGCTGAATATGGTGATTTGATAACACTGACTGCCGGATGCGGCGTGACCGCCTTATCCGGCCTACGATTCGGGATGAATTAGTAGGCCGGATAAGACGCGTCAAGCATCGCATCCGGCATCAACCGCACTCTACTTCTTCTTCGCTGCAGCTCTGCGGCGTCTGTCCAAATCCTTCAGCAACTTGTTCACGCCATCATCGGCAAACATCGACTCAAGCGTTGCGGAAAGCTTGCGTCGCCAGTTTTTATACTGGTAACTGGTGCCAGGAATATTCACCGGTTCGGCCATATCCAGCCAGTCTTCCGGCTGTAGTCCTAACAGAGCACTGTTACTGTCGGCAATGTAGCGCTGCAAACCTCGATTAAGCGTCGGCGTCATCGACATCAACGATGCCTTATGCCCGGCACGTTTTGGCAGGCAACCATATTTATGCAGAGCATCCAGCAGTCCTTGTTTCGCCAGTTCACGATCCTGATACAGACCGCGCAGTACCACTTCATCCGGATACAGCCCCAGGGTTTTGCCCAGCGTTAGATCCCCGCTCTCCCAGTAGCCGCGTAGCGTAGGCAGGTCATGTGTCGCCGCAACCGCCATCGACTGCTCCGGATACGCTTTCGGTGCACGGAACGTCTTCTCGTGGTCGTTTTCGAAATAGAGCACTTTGTAGGAGTACACACCGCTGCTGCGCAGCTTACCGACAATCTCTACCGGTACGGTACCGAGATCTTCACCAATCACCATACAGCGATGACGTTTACTTTCGAGTGCCAGAATCGAGAGCAGATCATCCACCGGATAGTGAACATACGCGCCCTGATCTGCCGTCTCGCCATACGGTATCCACCACAAACGCAGCATCGACATCACATGGTCAATTCGTAATGCGCCGCAGTTTTGCATATTGGCACGCAACAGCTCGATAAACGGTTCATAGGCACGCGCGGTGATGATATGCGGGTCCATTGGCGGTAATCCCCAGTTCTGCCCCAACGGGCCGAGGATATCCGGCGGCGCGCCAACCGACGCTTTCAGGCAATATAGTTCACGGTCACACCAGGTTTCCGCCCCACCTTCCGCTACGCCAACCGCCAGATCACGATACAAGCCAATCGGCATTTCATAGCCCTGGCTTATCTCCCAGCAGGCGGCAAACTGGCTGTAAGCCAGCCACTGCAACCAGAGATAAAAATCGACGTCATCACGATGTTCTTCGCAGAACTGACGCACTTCTGGTGAATCCACGTTCTGATACATCTCTGGCCATGCAGGCCAGCCCCAGCGCATTTCGTCCTCTTTCACTTGCTGGGCATGTAGCGCATCAAAGGCTGCCTGCCAGAACAGGCTGTCGCCCTGCTCTGCAACAAACTGGCGAAACGCGGTCATCTGCTCATCATCACGTTGCGCGAAACCTTTCCACGCCATTCGTAATGCTGTCATTTTTAGGGCGGTAACCGTGGAGTAATCGACCCAGTCGGCATCGCGCGCCTGTTGCAGCGTCTGTTGCGTGGTCGGCAACTGCCACCAGGCCTGAGCCTCTTCGCTAAGATGGAAATCTTCAACGGCGTTAACGTCGATATAAATCACATTCAGCCAACGGCGAGAAGACGGGCTGTATGGGCTGGCACTCTCCGGATTTGCCGGATAGAGCGCATGAATCGGGTTCAGGCCGATGAACGACCCGCCACGTTTTGCCACATCCACCAGCATCGCTTTGAGATCGCCAAAATCCCCAATACCCCAGTTTTTTTCCGATCGCAGCGTATAAAGCTGAACGCAGGCACCCCACAGCTTTTGTTTATTCAGCAACGCCTGCGGTTCGTAACAGCGTTTCGGGGCGACAATCACCCGGCAATGCGCGCGCTGGTCGTCCTGGGTGAGTGTCAGCGTGTGATAACCTTCCGGCAGCTTCGTCGGTAGATTGAACGCTTTGCCCCCAGTTACATGGCCTTTGTACTGCGTTCCTTCTTCGGTGGTCAGCAGCCAGCTATATTCGCCGCTGCCCTCCACCACCATCGGCATTTTTTTGCCGCTGGTATAAACCATGACATTCGGGACTGGCGTTACCGCCACTTTCGTGGCGGTACGTTGATGCATCGCGTCAAGCAAACGCCGTTTGGTTTCGGCGCTAATCGACTGCGGTTTACCGTGGGCATTGATGTAATTGGGGCTAATCCCCGCCGCCAGCGCGGCATTATCCAGACGTTTGCTTTCCATCGAGCTTCCTTAGCGTTTTGCCTGCCAGATACGAGCCTGATAATCGCGAATAGAGCGATCCGAGCTAAACATACCGCAGCGGGCGGTATTGAGGATCGCCGCGCGAGTCCAGGCCTCCTGGTCGCGGTACAGCACATCCACCTGCTTTTGTGCCTCTACATAAGCTGCGAAATCCGCCATCACCAGATACGGATCGCCGCCCTGTTTGCCGATACTGTGCAGCATCTGGTCGAAGGCATGCTTATCGCCGTCGCTGTATTTGCCGCTTTCCAGCTCTTTCAATACTGCGTCCAGCACCTTATCTTTCTTCCGCCATTTCACCGGGTCGTAGCCTTTGGCCAGAATTGCCTTCACTTGTTCCACGGTATGACCAAAAATAAAGATATTTTCTTCACCGACTTTCTCGGCGATTTCAACGTTCGCCCCATCCAGCGTACCGACAGTAAGCGCACCATTGAGCGCCAGTTTCATATTGCCGGTACCGGAAGCTTCTTTACCTGCAGTCGAAATTTGTTCGGAGATATCCGCCGCCGGGATCAGTTTTTCCGCCGCCGAAACGCAATAATCCGGCAGGAACACCACCTTCAACTTATCGCCAACCAGCGGATCGTTGTTGATCACGTCAGCCACTTTGTTGATCGCAAAGATAATATTCTTCGCCAGGTAGTAGCCCGGTGCCGCTTTCGCGCCGAAGAGGAAGACGCGCGGTACGCGATCAGCCTGCGGGTTTTCACGAATTTCTTTGTACAACGCCAGAATATGCAGCAGATTCAGGTGCTGGCGTTTGTACTCATGCAGACGTTTGATCTGAATATCGAAAATCGCCTGTGGATTGATCTCAATACCGGTACGAACTTTCACAAACTCCGCCAGACGGACTTTATTCGCCTGCTTGATCTCGCGATATTGCTGACGGAATTTCGCATCATCAGCGAATTTTTCCAGATTGATCAGCTGATCGAGATCGTTAGCCCACTCTTTTTTCAGTGATTTATCCAACAGAGCCGCCAGTGCCGGGTTGCACTGTTTGATCCAGCGACGTGGGGTAATACCGTTGGTGACGTTATGGAATTTGTTCGGCCATAGCTGGTGATATTCCGGGAACAGATCTTTCACCACCAGATCCGAGTGCAGCGCCGCAACACCGTTCACCGCGAAACCGCCAACCACACACAGGTTCGCCATATGCACTTGTTTATCGTGCACCACCGCCAGTTTGGCCCACACTTTTTCATCGCCCGGCCAGGTTTTCTCCACCAGCGTTTTAAAGCGAGTATTAATTTCGTTAATAATCTGCATATGGCGCGGCAGTAAGCCTTTCACCAGTTTCACCTCCCAGCGTTCCAGCGCTTCTGGCATCAGGGTATGGTTGGTGTAAGCGAAAGTTTTGCTGGTAATGGCCCAGGCGTCATCCCAGCTCATCTGGTGCTCATCGATCAGCACGCGCAGCAGTTCTGGAATCGCGATAGTTGGGTGGGTATCGTTCAGCTGAATAACTTCGTAATCCGCCAGTTCGTGCAGTTTACGCCCCGCCAGATGATGGCGACGCAAAATATCCGCTACCGAACAGGCACACTGGAAGTACTGCTGCATCAAGCGCAGCTTTTTACCGGCAGTATGGTTGTCGTTTGGATAGAGAACTTTGGTCAGTTTTTCCGCATTGATGCCCTGCTGTTCGGCACGCAGGAAATCACCGTCGTTAAATTTAGTCAGATCAAACGGATGCGCGTGCGTCGCCTGCCACAGACGCAGCGGCTGCGCCACGCCATTACGATAGCCGACAACGGGGAGATCCCACGCTTGACCGGTAATGGTAAACTCCGGCTCCCAGCGTCCGTCTTTCGTCACTTTACCGCCAATCCCTACCTGCACATCCAGTGCTTCGTTGTGGCGGAACCACGGGTAGTTACTGCGATGCCAGTCATCCGGCGCTTCAACCTGTTTGCCATCGACAAAAGACTGGCGGAACAAACCATATTGATAGTTCAGACCGTAACCCGTCGCAGACTGACCGACAGTTGCCATTGAGTCGAGGAAGCACGCCGCCAGACGTCCCAGACCACCGTTACCCAGCGCCGGGTCGATCTCTTCTTCCAGCAGGTCAGTCAGATTGATGTCATAAGCCTTCAACGAATCCTGTACATCCTGATACCAGCCGAGATTCAACAGGTTGTTGCCCGTCAGACGACCAATCAAAAACTCCATTGAGATGTAGTTAACATGTCGCTGATTCGCCACCGGTTTGGCGAATGGCTGAGCACGCAGCATTTCGGCCAGTGCTTCACTCACTGCCAGCCACCACTGGCGAGGAGTCATTTCAGCCGCAGAATTTAAGCCATAACGCTGCCACTGACGTGAAAGCGCTTCCTGAAATTGCTTATCGTTAAAAATAGGTTGTGACATAGGAGTTCCACTTTTCTTAGATTTTCAACACAACGTTATCGCTAGTTTGCCAGGCTCGATGTTGACCTTCCTCATCCTGCGGGGGATTAGGCAGGGAGGAGTTGCGGGGATGAGCAAGGAAATGTGATCTCAACCACTTAAAGCTAGTGCAAACCACAGGATTAGCAGCAAATCAATGCAATACAGCGCAGAAAATCTGTATCTAAGTGCAAAAAATGGCCGTTGCGTATTTTCAAAAAGCGGAAGGTAACTCTATAAATTAAGTAAAGGAGTGAAACAGTTTCATAAGTAAAATATCCAGTGTGCTCCATCTCATTCTTAATAGATTTATTAAGATCATCTTTTTAGATGGCACTTTCATCAGGAATGAAGAAGAAACCCTTGCTTAAATGAATCTGATGAACATAAGGGAAACCAGTATTCACGCTGGATCAGCGTCGTTTTAGGTGAGTTGTTAATAAAGATTTGGAATTGTGACACAGTGCAAATTCAGACACATAAAAAAACGTCATCGCTTGCATTAGAAAGGTTTCTGGCCGACCTTATAACCATTAATTACGAAGCGCAAAAAAAATAATATTTCCTCATTTTCCACAGTGAAGTGATTAACTATGCTGATTCCGTCAAAACTCAGTCGTCCGGTTCGACTCGACCATACCGTGGTTCGTGAGCGCCTGCTGGCTAAACTTTCCGGCGCGAACAACTTCCGGCTGGCGCTGATCACGAGTCCTGCGGGCTACGGAAAGACCACCCTCATTTCCCAGTGGGCGGCAGGCAAAAACGATATCGGCTGGTACTCGCTGGATGAAGGTGATAACCAGCAAGAGCGTTTCGCCAGCTATCTCATTGCCGCCGTGCAGCAGGCAACCAACGGTCACTGTGCGATATGTGAGACGATGGCGCAAAAACGGCAATATGCCAGCCTGACGTCACTCTTCGCCCAGCTTTTCATTGAGCTGGCGGAATGGCATAGCCCACTTTATCTGGTCATCGATGACTATCATCTGATCACTAATCCAGTGATCCACGAGTCAATGCGCTTCTTTATTCGCCATCAACCAGAAAATCTCACCCTGGTGGTGTTGTCACGCAACCTTCCGCAACTGGGCATTGCCAATCTGCGTGTTCGTGATCAACTGCTGGAAATTGGCAGTCAGCAACTGGCATTTACCCATCAGGAAGCGAAGCAGTTTTTTGATTGCCGTCTGTCATCGCCGATTGAAGCCGCAGAAAGCAGTCGGATTTGCGATGACGTTTCCGGTTGGGCGACGGCACTACAGCTAATCGCCCTCTCCGCCCGGCAGAATACCCACTCAGCCCATAAGTCGGCACGCCGCCTGGCGGGAATCAATGCCAGCCATCTTTCGGATTATCTGGTCGATGAGGTTTTGGATAACGTCGATCTCGCAACGCGCCATTTTCTGTTGAAAAGCGCCATTTTGCGCTCAATGAACGATGCACTCATCACCCGTGTGACCGGCGAAGAAAACGGACAAATGCGCCTCGAAGAGATTGAGCGTCAGGGGCTGTTTTTACAGCGGATGGATGATACCGGCGAGTGGTTCTGCTATCACCCGCTGTTTGGTAACTTCCTGCGCCAGCGCTGCCAGTGGGAACTGGCGGCGGAGCTGCCGGAAATCCACCGTGCCGCCGCAGAAAGCTGGATGGCCCAGGGATTTCCCAGCGAAGCGATTCATCATGCGCTGGCGGCAGGCGATGCGCTGATGCTGCGCGATATTCTGCTTAATCACGCCTGGAGTCTGTTCAACCATAGCGAACTGTCGCTGCTGGAAGAGTCGCTTAAGGCCCTGCCGTGGGACAGCTTGCTGGAAAATCCGCAGTTGGTGTTATTGCAGGCGTGGCTGATGCAAAGCCAACATCGCTACGGCGAAGTTAACACCCTGCTAGCCCGTGCTGAACATGAAATCAAGGACATCAGAGAAGACACCATGCACGCAGAATTTAACGCTCTGCGCGCCCAGGTGGCGATTAACGATGGTAATCCGGATGAAGCGGAACGGCTGGCAAAACTGGCACTGGAAGAGCTGCCGCCGGGCTGGTTCTATAGCCGCATTGTGGCAACCTCGGTGCTGGGTGAAGTGCTGCACTGCAAAGGCGAATTGACCCGCTCACTGGCGCTAATGCAGCAAACCGAACAGATGGCACGCCAGCACGATGTCTGGCACTACGCTTTGTGGAGTTTAATCCAGCAAAGTGAAATTCTGTTTGCCCAAGGGTTCCTGCAAACCGCGTGGGAAACGCAGGAAAAAGCATTCCAGCTGATCAACGAGCAGCATCTGGAACAGCTGCCAATGCATGAGTTTCTGGTGCGCATTCGTGCGCAGCTGTTATGGGCCTGGGCGCGGCTGGATGAAGCCGAAGCGTCGGCGCGTAGCGGGATTGAAGTCTTGTCGTCTTATCAGCCACAGCAACAGCTTCAGTGCCTGGCAATGTTGATTCAATGCTCGCTGGCCCGTGGTGATTTAGATAACGCCCGTAGCCAGCTGAACCGTCTGGAAAACCTGCTGGGGAATGGCAAATATCACAGCGACTGGATCTCTAACGCCAACAAAGTCCGGGTGATTTACTGGCAAATGACCGGCGATAAAGCCGCCGCTGCCAACTGGTTGCGTCATACGGCTAAACCAGAGTTTGCGAACAACCACTTCCTGCAAGGTCAATGGCGCAACATTGCCCGTGCACAAATCTTGCTGGGCGAGTTTGAACCGGCAGAAATTGTTCTCGAAGAACTCAATGAAAATGCCCGGAGTCTGCGGTTGATGAGCGATCTCAACCGTAACCTGTTGCTGCTTAATCAACTGTACTGGCAGGCCGGACGTAAAAGTGACGCCCAGCGCGTGTTGCTGGACGCATTAAAACTGGCGAATCGCACCGGATTTATCAGCCATTTTGTCATCGAAGGCGAAGCGATGGCGCAACAACTGCGTCAGCTGATTCAGCTTAATACGCTGCCGGAACTGGAACAGCATCGCGCGCAGCGTATTCTGCGAGAAATCAATCAACATCATCGGCATAAATTCGCCCATTTCGATGAGAATTTCGTTGAACGTCTGCTAAATCATCCTGAAGTACCTGAACTGATCCGCACCAGCCCGCTGACGCAACGTGAATGGCAGGTACTGGGGCTGATCTACTCTGGTTACAGCAATGAGCAAATTGCCGGAGAACTGGAAGTCGCGGCAACCACCATCAAAACGCATATCCGCAATCTGTATCAGAAACTCGGCGTGGCCCATCGCCAGGATGCGGTACAACACGCCCAGCAATTGCTGAAGATGATGGGGTACGGCGTGTAAGTTTAGCCGGATAACGCGCCAGATCCGGCTTACATCTCTGCATCATTCAATGCTCACCCGCGTTACGCCATCTGTTTCTATCAAACTAAACCGCACCGGCAAGAAACGCTCCACCACCGCGATATTGGTCAGCAGATGGCATGAGGGATGGGCGACCGTAAATTCCCCCGCGCCCGCCAGCGCCATCGGTAGCACCAGTTGGTCAGCAAGATATTCCCCCACCGCCGCCGTGCTTGCCAGGTAGCGTTTCACCTCTTTCACCAACTGTGCCGCAACCACCTCGGCACTGACGCGCTTTTCACCGACGACAAAAAAGCGTTCGGTGATATTTTCACTTTCGACTTCAAGCGAGACGGTATTACCCGGCCCCTGGTCGCGCGGCAGGTTATGAATATTCTGTTCATGCAGGGAAAAACTCCCCGCCAGTGTAGCGATTTCACGCTCAGCAACATGGCGCGGCACACCAGCTAATAGAACTTCTCCACGCATCTGCACAATGTTCCCGCGCTCGCCAAGTTGCAAGGTGTTAAACGATGCCACGGGCGAGACTTCCGTTGCCACCACACCGCCTCCGGCAGGGTAAAAACCGTGGCGTAACAGCGTGGTTTGCTGATGAATTCCCATTTTCGCCAGCAGCGGCTCCAGCACCCGGCGGATAAAATCCGCAGGTGGCGCCGACGGGTTATCGGTACCGCCGCTCACTTCAACACGCGAAGGTCCATCGGCAAACCACAGCGCGGGCAGCACAGTTTGCAGCACCAGCGTACAACTTCCGGCGCTACCGATAGCAAAGCGGTAATCGCCGCCCCGCACGGTGCCAGGCCGGAAGAGCAGACGCTGCGATCCCAGCTCCGCACCTTCCACCGTTGCCCTACAAATTTCCGCAGCCGCTTTTACCGCGGTCAGATGCTGGCGCAGCAGCCCCGGTTTCGCCCGTCCGGCTCGAATGCCAGTGATGGTAAATGGCTGGCCGGTTATCATCGACAGGCTCAGCGCCGAGCGCAGGATCTGTCCGCCGCCTTCGCCCTGTGCGCCATCCAGCACAATCATCCTTTTCATCATTTATCCTTTTACGCACACCACCTGACGCAGGGTGTAGATAACTTCCATCAGATCGCTTTGTGCCGCCATCACCGCATCAATATCTTTATACGCCATCGGGATTTCGTCGATCACTTCGGCATCTTTACGGCATTCCACATGCGCGGTGGCACGAATTTGATCTTCCACGCTGAACAGTTTTTTCGCTTTAGTACGGCTCATTACCCGCCCGGCACCGTGGCTGCACGAACAGAACGACTCTTCATTTCCCAACCCACGGACGATAAAGCTTTTCGCTCCCATCGAACCGGGAATAATTCCATATTGACCAGCACGCGCAGACACCGCGCCTTTACGCGTCACGTAGATCTCTTCACCAAAGTGCTGTTCTTTTTGCACATAGTTGTGGTGACAGTTGATCTCTTCCATCGCCAGCGTTTGTGGCTGTCTGACCGTTTTCTGCGTAATGCTCTGCAATGCCGTTACCACGTTTTCCATCATCGCATCGCGGTTAAGGCTGGCAAAAAGCTGCGCCCAGGCCACGGCTTTCAGGTAATCATCAAAGTATTCCGTACCTTCCATAAAGTACGCCAGATCACGCGACGGCAACGTTTCAAGCTGGTCCTGCATCTCTTTTTGCGCCAGATCGATAAAGTAAGTCCCGATGGCGTTACCAATTCCGCGTGAACCGGAGTGCAGCATAATCCACACCTGATCCGACTCATCAAGACAGATTTCAATAAAATGGTTACCCGTTCCCAGCGTTCCCAGATGTTTATAGTTATTGGTATTCAGGAAACGCGGATATTTTTGCGTTAACCACTGATAACCGGCTTCCAGCTCAGCCCATTTAGCATCGACGTTAACAGGTGGATTTTCCCAGGCACCTTTATCACGTTTACAACGGCCAGTGGTACGCCCGTGCGGCACGGCCGTTTCAATCGCCTGACGCAGCTCTGCCAGGTTTTCAGGCAGGTCTTCCGCCGTTAACGCGGTACGCAGCGCGTTCATTCCACAGCCAATATCCACGCCCACCGCCGCCGGAATAATCGCCCCTTTGGTCGGGATCACGCTACCAATGGTGGAACCTTTACCCAGGTGTACATCAGGCATTACCGCAATGTGTTTGAAAATAAACGGCATCTTCGCCGTATTAATAAGTTGCTGACGTGCATCGGCTTCTACCGGCACGCCTTTGGTCCACATTTTTACCGGGGCATTTTCAGTGGTCAGTAATTCGTAATTCATTTTGTTTTTCTCTTTTCGTTGTTTGCTGTCGTGATAATTGCAACCGTCGTGCCAGAAAATTAAATAAGCAGATTAATTTTTTAATTCATTGTTTTTAAATAGGTTAAATCTTTACGTCCGTAAACGGAGATTTTCCACAAAACCAATTCACCGATAATGAAATATCGTCTTTTATAAGGATATCTAAGATGCGTAAAACAGTGGCTTTTGGCTTTGTCGGTACCGTGCTGGATTATGCCGGGCGCGGCAGTCAGCGCTGGTCGAAATGGCTTCCGACACTCTGTTTATGCCAGCAAGAATCGTTGGTCATCGATCGACTGGAATTATTGCATGACGCCCGCTCGCGCTCGCTATTTGAAACGCTTAAACGCGATATCGCCAGCGTTTCGCCAGAAACAGAAGTGGTGAGCGTTGAGATTGAACTGCATAACCCGTGGGATTTCGAAGAGGTTTACGCTTGCCTGCATGATTTCGCCCGTGGTTACGAGTTTCAGCCAGAAAAAGAAGACTATTTAATTCACATTACCACCGGCACCCACGTCGCGCAGATTTGCTGGTTTCTGCTGGCGGAAGCGCGTTACCTGCCCGCCCGGCTGATACAATCTTCACCTCCGCGCAAAAAAGAACAGCCGCGCGGCGCAGGTGAAGTGACGATTATCGATCTCGATTTAAGCCGTTATAACGCCATCGCCAGCCGCTTTGCCGAGGAACGCCAGCAAACGCTTGATTTTCTTAAGTCCGGCATTGCCACGCGTAACCCCCACTTCAACCGCATGATTGAGCAGATCGAAAAAGTGGCGATCAAATCCCGCGCGCCGATTCTGCTTAACGGTCCAACCGGCGCGGGCAAGTCATTTCTGGCGCGACGCATCTTCGAGTTAAAACAGGCGCGGCATCAGTTTAGCGGCGCGTTTGTGGAAGTGAACTGCGCCACCCTGCGCGGCGATACCGCCATGTCGACGCTGTTTGGTCATGTAAAAGGCGCGTTTACCGGGGCGCGGGAATCTCGTGAAGGTTTATTACGCAGCGCCAACGGCGGAATGTTGTTTCTTGATGAGATTGGCGAACTGGGCGCAGACGAACAAGCAATGCTGCTAAAAGCCATTGAAGAGAAAACCTTTTACCCGTTTGGCAGCGATCGCCAGGTGAGCAGTGATTTTCAGCTTATCGCCGGAACGGTGCGCGATTTGCGCCAGCTGGTTGCCGAAGGCAAATTCCGCGAAGATCTGTACGCGCGGATCAATCTCTGGACCTTCACCCTGCCGGGGCTACGCCAGCGCCAGGAAGATATTGAACCTAACCTGGATTATGAAGTGGAGCGCCACGCCTCACTCACCGGCGACAGCGTGCGTTTTAACACCGAAGCGCGGCGTGCCTGGTTGGCTTTTGCGACCTCTCCCCAGGCAACATGGCGCGGTAACTTTCGCGAACTTTCTGCCAGCGTCACGCGGATGGCCACCTTTGCCACTAGCGGACGCATCACTCTGGACGTGGTTGAAGATGAGATAAACCGTCTGCGCTATAACTGGCAGGAGAGCCGCCCCTCCGCGCTTACGGCGTTGCTGGGCGCAGAGGCAGAAAACATCGATCTCTTCGACCGTATGCAACTGGAACACGTTATCGCTATCTGCCGCCAGGCAAAGTCGCTTTCCGCAGCCGGACGCCAGCTTTTTGACGTTTCGCGCCAGGGCAAAGCCAGCGTCAATGACGCGGATCGGCTACGCAAATACCTGGCGCGTTTTGGTCTGACGTGGGAAGCCGTGCAGGATCAGCACAGCTCCAGTTGAATATGGTGGTCCGTCAGCACCTGCATCACGCTTACTGGCGGCGGGGCGTCGGTGTAGACGGCATCTACCATGCTGATGCTGCCCATATTGACCATCGCGTTACGGCCAAATTTCGAGTGATCGACAACCAGCATAACGTGGCGCGAGTTCTCAATAATGGCGCGTTTGGTGCGAACTTCGTGGTAATCGAACTCCAGCAGCGAGCCGTCGCTATCGATGCCGCTTATCCCCAGAATGCCGAAATCAAGGCGGAACTGGGAGATAAAATCGAGCGTCGCTTCGCCAATGATCCCGCCATCGCGGCTGCGTAATTCGCCACCGGCGAGAATAATGCGGAAATCTTCTTTTACCATCAACGTGTTAGCAACATTGAGATTGTTGGTGACAATACGCAAATTGCTGTGATTAAGCAGCGCGTGCGCCACCGCTTCCGGCGTGGTGCCGATATCGATAAACAGTGTCGAGCCATTGGGGATTTGCTCCGCCACTTTGCGGGCAATCCTCTCTTTTTCTTCGGTCTGGGTGGCTTTACGATCGTGCCACGGCGTGTTAACCGAACTGGAAGGCAGCGCCGCACCGCCATGGTGACGCAGGATCAGGTTTTGCTCCGCCAGCTCATTGAGGTCGCGGCGAATAGTCTGCGGGCTGACGGAGAAGTGCTCCACCAGCTCCTCGGTACTGACATAACCCTGCTGTTTAACCAGTTCGATAATACCGTTGTGACGTTGTGTTTGTTTCATTTCTAAATCCCTGGAATTATTTTCGTTTTCGCGCATTGAGCGAATCAACAAAAGCCATCGCTAAACCCACGGCTAACCCGGCGATGTGTGCTCCGTTCGCCATCGACATCCCAAACAAATCAAACCATCCGGCGACAATCCAGATCAGCGCAAAGATAATTAACCCACGTTGCAGGTAAATGCCACTTTGCGGATCGCGTTCGCCACGTAGCCAGACGTAGCCCATCAGCGCATACACCACGCCAGAAAGCCCGCCAAACCACGGCCCGCTGAATTTTTGCTGCACATAGCCGCTTAACAGGGCGCTAATGAGAGTAATAACAATTAGCTTACCGCTACCGAGGCGTTTTTCCACCGCGCCGCCGAGATACCACCACCAGAGCAGGTTAAAGAGGATATGCATCAGCGAGAAGTGCATTAACGCGTGGGTGAAGTAACGCCAGAACTCAAATTTCAGTGTTGGATCGAATGGCCAGGCCAGCCATAACATCACTTCCTGATCGCCGAGAATTTGCATGGCGATAAACACCACCACGCAGGCGATCATCATCACCCAGGTTACCGGACCTGCGCGTTCACGCAAGGCAGCAAAGAAAGGATAACGGCGATAATGCAGGCCACTGCCGGTATGACCCGCCTGCCAGCTGGCCGCCAGATAACGCGGATCTGCCGGGTTTTCGAGAAAACGCGCCAGCTCCGCCCGCACGCGCTCGGCCTGGGACTCATCCGCCAGCCAGACGTCGCTTTGGTTATGTTGTTGAATCGTGAGGATAACACCCTGCGTCGCCATGTAATCAACAAACGCCTGCGCCACGCGGGGGTTAGCAAAAGAGGTAATCATCAACATCGTTGCTGTCGCTTATTCCACACAAAAGGGGACAGTATAAAGCGTTACGCGCCGTACGCCACCTCTGCGGGAAACTGTCGCTGCCAGGCTTCAAAGCCGCCGTCAATGCTATAGACCACATCGTAGCCCTGTTGCAGCAGATACTGCGCCGCCCCTTTGCTGCTATTGCCGTGATAACACATCACCATCACCGGAGTGTCAAAGTCGTTATCACGCATAAACGCGCCCAGCGTGTCGTTGGTTAAATGGAAAGCCTGCACCGCATGCCCCATAGCGAAACTCTGTGGATCGCGAATATCGACCAGCACCGCCTCTTTTTCCTGCAACTTCTGGTGCGCGTCGGCAACGTTAATACATTCGAACTGATCCATGCGTCTCTCTTTCTTTACAAACAAGTGGGCAAATTTACCGCACAGTTTACGTCGAAGCGGCAGATAAACGCCATAATGTTATACATATCACTCTAAAATGTTTTTTCAATGTTACCTAAAGCGCGATTCTTTGCTAATATGTTCGATAACGAACATTTATGAGCTTTAACGAAAGTGAATGAGGGCAGCATGGAAACCAAAGATCTGATTGTGATAGGTGGCGGCATCAATGGTGCTGGTATCGCGGCAGACGCCGCTGGACGCGGTTTATCCGTGCTGATGCTGGAGGCGCAGGATCTCGCTTGTGCGACCTCTTCCGCCAGTTCAAAACTCATTCACGGTGGCCTGCGCTACCTTGAGCACTATGAATTCCGCCTGGTCAGCGAGGCGCTGGCTGAACGTGAAGTGCTACTGAAAATGGCCCCGCATATCGCCTTCCCGATGCGTTTTCGCCTGCCACATCGTCCGCATCTGCGCCCGGCGTGGATGATTCGCATTGGTCTGTTTATGTACGATCATCTGGGTAAACGCACCAGCCTGCCGGGATCAACTGGTTTGCGTTTTGGCGCAAATTCAGTGTTAAAACCGGAAATTAAGCGCGGATTCGAATATTCCGACTGTTGGGTAGACGATGCCCGTCTGGTGCTCGCCAACGCCCAGATGGTGGTGCGTAAAGGCGGCGAAGTGCTTACTCGTACTCGTGCTACTTCTGCTCGTCGCGAAAACGGCCTGTGGATTGTGGAAGCGGAAGATATCGATACCGGCAAAAAATATAGCTGGCAAGCGCGCGGCCTGGTTAACGCCACCGGCCCGTGGGTGAAACAGTTCTTCGACGACGGGATGCATCTGCCTTCGCCTTATGGCATTCGCCTGATCAAAGGCAGCCATATTGTGGTGCCGCGCGTGCATACCCAAAAGCAGGCCTACATTCTGCAAAACGAAGATAAACGTATTGTGTTCGTGATCCCGTGGATGGACGAGTTTTCCATCATCGGCACCACCGATGTGGAATACAAAGGCGATCCGAAAGCAGTGAAGATTGAAGAGAGTGAAATCAATTACCTGCTGAAAGTGTATAACGCGCACTTTAAAAAACAGCTTAGCCGTGACGATATCGTCTGGACCTACTCCGGTGTGCGTCCGCTGTGTGATGATGAGTCCGACTCGCCGCAGGCTATTACCCGTGATTACACCCTTGATATCCATGATGAAAACGGCAAAGCACCGCTGCTGTCGGTATTCGGCGGTAAGTTGACCACCTACCGCAAACTGGCGGAACATGCGCTGGAAAAACTGACGCCGTATTATCAGGGCATTGGCCCGGCATGGACGAAAGAGAGCGTGCTGCCGGGTGGTGCCATTGAAGGCGACCGCGACGATTACGCAGCTCGTCTGCGCCGTCGCTATCCATTCCTGGCTGAATCGCTGGCGCGTCATTACGCACGCACTTACGGCAGCAACAGCGAGCTGCTGCTCGGCAATGCGGGGGCGATAAGCGACCTCGGGGAGGATTTCGGTCATGAGTTCTACGAAGCGGAACTGAAATACCTGGTGGATCACGAATGGGTCCGCCGCACCGACGATGCCCTGTGGCGTCGCACAAAACAAGGCATGTGGCTGAATGCGGATCAACAATCTCGTGTGAGTCAGTGGCTGGTGGAATATACGCAGCAGAAGTTGTCGCTGGCGTCGTAAGGATGATGCCCGGTTGAAGTGCAACCGGGCTATTTGGATTCCTTAGACTATTCATTGTAAATAATTGAATAACGGCCCCTGAGCTAAAATCGCCAAACTTAAGCACGTTACCCAATCGCCCCACTTCTTCCTCTGGTTTCTATTTTTTCTGCACCAATGGCAATAATATCCCAATGCAAAACCAAGCTGTGCACTAATCGGGCCGACAAAATCAGTCCAAGGCTGCGGCCAAAAAGGGGAAAAATTCAGGGGAGGCCAGACAAACGTCAGAAAGAAATTTCGGATATTTTCCAGCAACGCTGATTTCTCTGGAGAAATATAAAGAATGAAATTCGAGAGAATTAACCAGAAATAGACCGGCGAAAAGACCAGCCAGCAATGCAGTCTGTTTTTTAATTCAGGAGGCGTTCTGCGGGAGAATTGCCAACCGATGCCAGCCATTACACTGAAAAAAAGTGCATATTCAACCATTAACTCAAGTTGTAATTCCTGAAGAGAAATACGCACAACCAGGAGCGGAAAGGAGAATATTATTTCTGCCAGAAAAGTTAACGTGAATATAAGTACGGCTAAGACAATAACCGTCGGCCATACCAATAATGGCACGATAACAAAACCGAGAATTACAGGGGGAATATAAAGCCGGAATTTAATCATTTTTATTTTCCTGGTGATTCGGATGATGCGTCATACATCGCGCATAAACACTCATCAATTATCCAGTCGTCTACCCAGACCTGATGCTGTGTGCCCTGTTCTGGCTGCTTTGGTGGGTTCTCAATCGCCTGCCGCGCGCGTTCTTTCAAGATGGATTGATTGTTGAAGGCCCAGGCATTGATTTGGGTGGTAATGACGTTATCGATATCGTCCTGGTTATCTCTGATATAATCCTCACAATATCTGTTCAATAAACAGGCAAGAGAAACGGTCGACCAAAAGCCGGGAACTGAATTAATGGCATCCAGCAATGGCGCAAGAGCGATATCGGCACGGAAAAACATTTCCAGCATATACTGTAATTCGACAGTTTCATCGCCGGATACCCAATCAGTCATATACTGGCAGGCAAATCGTTGCAAAATTTTCCATTCATCCTCACGCCAATTTTCTTTACTGGCAAGGTTGATACGGCGCAGAGAAAAAACTACGTGAATATTGTCAAAATGCCCCTGTGCAACAAATTCCAGTAAACGCGGCAGAAAATAGCGGACCTCATCGCTATTTTGCGGATCAGGCCCTGGGCTACTATTCCAGGCATTGATTAAGGAATACGGGATCGCTCGTAACGATGTACTCCGTAATGCCTTTTGTTCCTGCTGACTCAGGCAATATTCACAACAAACCACAAATTTCTGCGGCACCGGATAACGACGAAAAATATGATAAATCTGCTCAATTAATGCCTGCATGGCGGGGCTGGGTTGCATAATTACCCCCTCGCCCGCTGATCGCGTGTAAACGGTTGATAAACAAAACGAGCATTCGCCACGTTCAGGCGAATAATGGCACTACGAGAGAGGGAAAAGCTGGGGCGAATGCAACTATTGCAGTCTCGACAGCTTTCTTCAGCGCAATTTTCCACTGTGTAATAACGAGCGTAGAGTTTCAGTTCCGCTTGCTTATCACGAAATCCGCGTAAACTGTTATCGTTATGAAATTTCCAGGCATCTTTAAAGACCTGAAAAATGTAGATATCCTCAATCCAGGACTCACATTTTTTTAGCGGGCGCTTTGCTATGATCACCCGCTCATCCGGGTTTAGCATCGCCGTAAATTGAACGGTGAGGTCATTTGTCGTGTTCAGATCACATTGAACATCTGGTACATCACTGATATAGGGGTCAAATCCAAAGTCAGCACCACAGGCACAAAGACGGCTAATGGTGGCGGTATCGAGGGAAAATCCCGGCCATACATTGCTGGACGTTAAGCCAATATTTAATGTGACATTATATCGAAGCAATCCCTCAAGACCGTCAGCACCGACGAACTTTTCCCCTTCATCCAGGGCCTGGTTAATGAGTTGCTGAACAATGCCTTCATCCCAGTATGCCGATTTGCAGTTGGCAATCGTAATATCCACGCCTGTGAAGGGATCAGTACCGGCAAGGCTTGCAAATAATGTATTAACTAATTCCATTTTTATTATCCAGCTTTAAGGTAGCGTCTTATACATCGGGACATAACCTACATCTTCCACCAAACTCTGTCCCTGCGGCGTTAAAAACCACTCCAACAATTTTTGTGTCTCTGACGTCGTATTTTCCCGCGTTACCATAAAGGCATCGACGATATAGGGATATTTGCCGTTGCGAATGTTTTCGGCAGTCGGTGCAATACCGTTAATCGCTAGCAGTTTTATATTTTTATCGTCGTTCATTTGTGTTGCGTAATAACGGAAGGTGTAACCTATTGCGTTGTTTGTATTACGGTATTCGGCAACGACTTTAATCATTCCCTCCATCATACTTGCCACTTCTGTTTCCTGCGGCGAGATCATGCGGACATTTTTCATGACCTGGGATTGCATCACCGTCTGGCTACCAGAGTCTTCCGGGCGTTGCCAGGTCTGGATCTCCTGATCGTTACCGCCAACCGTGCGCCAGTTGGTAATTGCACCACTGAAGATGTCACGCACTTGTTGTTCGGTCAGGGAATTAACCGGGTTATCTGCATTGACGATGAAAACAAACGCTTCACGGGCAAAAGGCGTGTAAATCAAAGTGACGCCCGATTCCTCCGCGCGTTTTTTCTGCCCACCGGAAGGTTGAGCCACAAAGATAATATCGGCATTACCTTTAACAATCTTGTTATATGCTTCGGGAGTACGAGAGTTCGCCAGATATTCCCATTCGTGAAAATCTTCCGGCAAAACGCTTAGTGCATAAAAGGCAGAGGCATAAATGGGGTACGCCGCCGTTGCGCCATCAAGTCGCGGCCAGTTTTGCGTGAACTGAATTTGCGGTTTACCACGCAGTGGTGTCAGTTGATTATTGAGTTTATCGGGTCGCCAGGCCCAGGTATCAATATTTTCACGCACACCGACGCCGGGATTAAGCTGTTTATATAAATAAGCCTGGTAACCGGCGACAAAACCAAGCATGAGAAGGATAAACAAGAGAGAATTACGGCAACGTAACCCGGACGTGCCCGTTAAA
Organism: Escherichia sp. XD33; assembly: GCF_019375075.1. Classification (NCBI taxonomy): domain Bacteria; kingdom Pseudomonadati; phylum Pseudomonadota; class Gammaproteobacteria; order Enterobacterales; family Enterobacteriaceae; genus Escherichia; species Escherichia sp. XD33. The sequence goes on along the minus strand of NZ_JAENDM010000006.1, from coordinate 55,144 downwards.
GGATATCTGGTCGGCCAGCCGTACCCCAGCGAAAAACTGATATGCGCGCCAACAGGTATAATGACTAACCACCAGTACTCACCACCGACTAATGAGGCTAACAAAACGCCCAGCCAGGGGAGCATAAGATCAGCCAACCAACCCGCTCCCATCTGGCGAAATTGATAATCTGCCAGATGCAGCGCGATTATCCAGACCCCCAGGGTTAATAATGCGGGTACTAAAAAAAGACATTGTCGCCAGACGGCTATTTCTCTTTTTTCTGGTGCACTATCGTCCGCCCACACTCGCCCCGAGAAAAATAGCATTAATGCGCCCAGCGCCAGCATAAAAATGTTGAGCAGAAGGTAAATTGTTGGCGTGATAAGGATATTACAAACTTCAATAATACCGGCAAGTCCGACACCCAGCATGGCAATAACCGCCGCCAAAAATTGCGCCAGTATGGGGATGCCGAAAAAAGTCATTATCAGCGAGGTCAAAATCCATTTTCTATTTGGCATCATTCTGTCCTTTCTTCCTGAATGACGGAATTATACTCCCCGAGAACCCTCGCCCCCTCTGGACACTTTTCCGAAATAAAGGCGAAAAAAACGGGACCTTGTGGCCCCGTTCTGTTTTTTAGCGAACTTACAATCTCACCGGATCGATATGCCAGATATGATCGGCGTACTCTTTGATAGTACGGTCAGAAGAGAAGTAGCCCATATTGGCAATGTTCAGCATCGCTTTTGCGGTCCACTCTTCCTGAAGCTCGTAGAGTTCGTCGACTTTATCCTGACAATCGACATAGCTGCGATAATCCGCCAGTACCTGGTAGTGATCGCCGAAGTTGATCAGCGAATCAACCAGATCGCGATAGCGACCCGGATCTTCCGGACTGAATACACCGCTGCCGATTTGCGTCAGCACCTGATGCAGCTCCTCATCTTTCTCGTAGTATTCACGCGGTTTGTAGCCCTGACGACGCAGTTCTTCCACTTCTTCCGCTGTGTTACCAAAAATAAAGATATTGTCAGCACCGACATGATCCAGCATCTCGACATTCGCACCGTCCAACGTACCGATAGTCAGCGCACCGTTAAGCGCAAACTTCATGTTACTGGTGCCGGAAGCTTCCGTCCCTGCCAGCGAAATCTGTTCAGACAGATCTGCCGCCGGAATGATCAACTGCGCCAGGCTAACGCTGTAGTTCGGGATGAACACGACTTTCAGCTTATCGCCAATCTGCGGATCGTTGTTGATCACTTTCGCTACGTCATTGATCAAATGAATAATGTGCTTCGCCATGTAATAGGCCGAAGCCGCCTTACCGCCAAAAATATTCACGCGCGGTACCCACTTCGCATCCGGGTCGGCCTTGATGCGGTTATAGCGGGTAATCACATGCAACACATTCATCAATTGACGTTTGTATTCGTGAATACGTTTGATTTGTACATCGAACAACGCCTTTGGATTCACCACCACATTCAGCTGCTGGGCGATATACTCTGCCAGACGCTTTTTGTTCTCCAGCTTCGCCTGATGCACAGCGTGATTAACCATTGGGAAATCACAGTGTTGTTGCAGCTCATTAAGCAGGCTAAGGTCGGTGCGCCAGTTACGGCCCAGGTGTTCGTCCAGCACGGCTGAAAGCGATGGGTTCGCTACCGCCAGCCAGCGACGCGGCGTCACACCGTTGGTGACGTTGGTGAAACGACCCGGGAATATTTTCGCAAAGTCGGCAAACAACGATTGCACCATCAGATTAGAGTGCAGTTCCGATACACCGTTAACTTTGTGGCTCACCACAACCGCCAGCCAGGCCATACGCACACGACGACCGTTGGATTCATCAATGATCGACGCCCGTCCCAGCAGATCGGTATCGTTCGGATACTGTTCCTGCAAGGTTTTCAGGAAATAGTCGTTGATTTCAAAGATGATCTGCAGGTGACGCGGCAGAATTTTACCCAGCATATCAACCGGCCAGGTTTCCAGCGCCTCGCTCATCAGCGTGTGGTTAGTGTAGGAGAAGACCTGACAACACACCTCAAACGCGTCGTCCCAGCTAAATTGGTGCTCATCGATCAGCAGACGCATCATCTCAGGAATCGACAGCACCGGATGGGTATCGTTGAGATGAATCGCGATTTTATCCGCCAGGTTATCGTAGGTTTTATGCAACTGATAATGGCGGCTTAAAATGTCCTGAATGGTCGAGGAAACCAGGAAGTATTCCTGACGCAGGCGCAGCTCACGCCCGGAGTAGGTGGAGTCATCCGGATACAGTACGCGAGATACGTTCTCGGAGTGGTTTTTATCTTCCACTGCCGCGAAGTAGTCACCCTGGTTGAATTTACCGAGGTTAATTTCGCTACTGGCTTGCGCACTCCACAAACGCAGCGTGTTGGTCGCGTCGGTGTCGTAACCAGGGATTATCTGATCGTAAGCGACTCCCAGAATCTCTTCGGTTTCAATCCAGCGCGTTTTTTTACCTTCCTGCTGAATGCGACCGCCAAAACGGACTTTATAACGCGTGTTGTGGCGTTTGAATTCCCAAGGGTTACCGTATTCCAGCCAGTAGTCAGGCGACTCTTTCTGGCTACCGTTAACGATGTTCTGCTTGAACATACCGTAGTCATAGCGGATGCCGTAACCGCGCCCCGGCAACCCTAACGTCGCCAGAGAATCTAGGAAGCAAGCCGCCAGACGTCCCAGGCCACCGTTACCGAGGCCCGGGTCATTTTCTTCATCAATCAGCTCTTCGAGATTTAACCCCATCGCTTCCAGTGCGCCCTGTACATCTTCGTAAATTCCTAGCGACAACATGGCGTTGGAGAGCGTACGGCCAATCAAAAACTCCATCGACAGGTAGTAAACCTGACGAGTTTCTTGCGACAACTGGGCACGGTTTGAACGTAACCAGCGCTCCACGAGACGATCGCGCACAGCAAATAACGTTGCGTTCAGCCATTCATGTTTATTGGCGACGACCGGGTCCTTTCCAATCGTAAACATCAGCTTGTAAGCGATAGAGTGCTTAAGAGCTTCTACGCTAAGCGTGGGCGATGAATATGTAAACGGAGCATTCATATAGGCGTTTCCTGAAAACTATTTCAAGCGATAGTAAAGCTCACGGTACGACTTCGCCGCGACCTGCCAGCTAAAATCCATTGCCATAGCCTGACGTTGCACAAACCGCCACAGTGAAGGACGGGACCACAGTACAAAAGCACGCCGAATAGCCCGTAACAGCGACCAGGCATTACTATCTTCAAAGACAAACCCACTGGCGACGCCATCTGCAAGGTTCTCAAGAGAACAATCAGAAACCGTATCAGCAAGCCCACCGGTGCGCCGCACTAACGGCAGCGTACCGTACTTCAATCCATAAAGTTGCGTTAAGCCGCACGGTTCAAAACGGCTGGGCACCAGAATGACGTCCGCGCCGCCCATAATGCGATGCGAAAATGCTTCGTGATAGCCAATCTGAACGCCCACCTGACCGGGGTATTCCGCTGCCGCCGCAAGGAAACCTTCCTGCAGCACCGGATCGCCCGCGCCGAGTAGCGCCAGCTGCCCGCCCTGCTCCAGAAGGCCCGGTAAGGCTTCCAGCACCAGGTCGAGACCTTTCTGGCTGGTCAGACGGCTCACCACTGCAAAAAGCGGCACTTTATCGTCAACCTTAAGCCCCATTGCGATTTGTAACTGGCGCTTATTTTCCGCTTTATCTTCCAACGTATCGCGGGTGTAACGCGAGGCCAACAGTAAGTCCGTCTCTGGACTCCAGATTTTCTCGTCCACGCCGTTCAGTACGCCGGAAAGACGCCCTTCACGGTGACGCTGTTGCAACAGACCTTCCATACCGTAGGCAAACTGCGGTTCGGTGATCTCGCGAGCGTAGGTTGGACTGACCGCCGTAATGTGATCGGCATAGTACAGACCGGCCTTCAGGAAAGAGATTTGTCCGTTGAATTCCAGCCCATGAATATTAAAGAATGACCATGGCAATTGGATGTCATTCATGTGATGTGCATAAAACATGCCTTGATAGGCCAGGTTGTGCACAGTAAACACCGACTTCGCCGGACGCCCGCGCGCCGCCAGATACGCAGGCGCAAGGCCTGCATGCCAGTCGTGCGCATGCACCACATCAGGACGCCAGAATGGGTCAAGCCCGCTGGCCATTTCTGCCCCAACCCACCCCAGCAGCGCAAAACGCAATACGTTGTCGGTATAGGCAAATAAGTTGGTATCGTGATACGGGCTTCCCGGACGATCATAGAGATGCGGCGCGTCAATCAGGTAAATGCCAACCCCGTTGTAATGACCGAACAACAGCGTGATATGTCCGGCGAAGGTATCACGACGGGATACTACCTGCGCATCGGTCACGCCACGGCGAATATCGGGAAATGCAGGCAACAGTACGCGAGCGTCAACGCCGTCTGCGATTTGTGCTGCGGGTAATGCCCCAATAACATCAGCCAGACCGCCGGTTTTAAGCAGCGGGAACATCTCTGAACATACATGTAAAACCTGCATTATCGCTCCTGTTTATGCCCTAACTTCCGTAGCATTTCGCGCGTTACCAGCACGATGCCTTCTTCTGAACGATAGAAACGACGTGCATCTTCCTCTGCGTTTTCACCAATCACCATGCCTTCCGGAATAACACAAGCACGATCGATGACGCAGCGGCGCAGACGGCACGAGCGACCTACCCATACTTCCGGTAACAATACGGCGGAATCAATGTTGCAGAATGAATTCACGCGAACGCGCGAGAACAGAACGGACTGCACCACCACCGAACCGGAGATCACACAACCGCCGGAAACCAGTGAGTTAAGGGTCATCCCGTGGCTACCGGAGCGATCCTGCACGAATTTCGCTGGCGGTAATGATTCATTGTAGGTGCGAATTGGCCAATTGCGATCGTACATATCCAGTTCCGGCACCACAGAGGCCAGATCGAGGTTCGCTTTCCAGTAAGCTTCCAGCGTACCCACATCGCGCCAGTACGGCTCGGCATCCGGGTCGGATTGTACGCAAGAGAGCGGGAACGGGTGCGCATAGGCCAGACCGGCTTCGGTGATCTTGGGAATCAAATCTTTGCCAAAGTCGTGGCTGGAGTTCTCATCGCGATCGTCTTCTTCCAGCAGTTCATACAGATAGTCGGCGTCAAAGACGTAGATACCCATACTCGCCAGAGATTTGCTCGGATCGTTCGGCATTGACGGCGGGTTAGCAGGTTTTTCAACGAATTCGATAATTTTATCGTTCTCATCAACCGCCATAACGCCAAATGCGGAGGCTTCTTCAATCGGTACTGGCATACAAGCAACGGTGCAACGTGCGCCTTTTTCGACGTGATCGATAAGCATACGCGAGTAGTCTTGCTTGTAGATATGGTCGCCCGCCAGGATCACCACGTATTCCGCTTTATAACGGCGGATAATGTCGAGGTTTTGGGTGACCGCATCTGCGGTGCCGCGATACCAGTTTTCCCCTTTCATTCTCTGCTGTGCTGGCAGCAGATCGACAAACTCGTTCATTTCTTCATTGAAGAATGACCAGCCGCGCTGAATGTGCTGCACCAGAGTGTGGGACTGGTACTGGGTGATCACGCCCATACGACGGATCCCGGAGTTGATGCAGTTAGACAGCGCAAAGTCGATAATGCGGAACTTACCGCCGAAGTGTACGGCCGGTTTTGCTCGCTTATTGGTTAAATCCTTCAGGCGGGTACCACGTCCTCCCGCCAGTATCAGGGCAACAGATTTCAATGGCAGCTGGCGCGCCAACATTAAGTGATCGTTCTTCTCTAAACTAACCATGACTAACTCCTTTTTTATCATCTCTGGAACACACACAATCCGTGTGCAGGTCCCTGCCAGACAGCCGTAATCACTGGGTTATCCTCTCCAGCGAATGGGGGAATGGCGTGCCACTCCCCAGCAGGTAAAACAATCTCTGTTACCTCAAGCGTGGCGTTAATTGCGATCAAAAAGCGATCCGAGAGCAGAATTTGCAGCTGTTTCGGCCCGTTTTGCCACTCATCCGTGCTTAAAGGTTGAGCATATCGATTTAGCCAACGGACATTGCCGTCGCCTTCTTCCCACCAGCGATTCTCCACCAAAGCGGGAATGCGCTTGCGCAGATGGATTAACGCGGCGGTAAATGCGGTTAAACCACTGCTTGCCTGCGACCAGTCCAACCAGGTTAATTGGTTATCCTGACAGTAGGCATTGTTATTGCCATGCTGGCTGTGACCATGTTCGTCACCGGCCAGTAACATCGGCGTACCCTGGGAGAGCAACAACGTTGTTAACAGGGCGTGAATGCTGTCGCGCCGCCGTTCAACCAGGTCAAGAGAACCGCCTAACCCTTCTTTACCATGATTGTTACTGTAATTGTTGTTGGTCCCGTCGCGATTTTCTTCTCCGTTTGCTTCATTGTGTTTATGGTTGAAGCAAACACAGTCGCGAAGCGTAAAACCGTCATGCGCGGTGACGAGATTAATCGCGGCACTCGGCAGACGACCATTACGTTTAAAAACATCGCTGGAGGCAGCAAAACGCCCGGCAAACGCCCCCAGAGGCAAATCATAATGTAGCCAGAAACGACGGGCAGCATCGCGGAAATGATCGTTCCACTCGGCAAACAGCGGCGGGAAATTTCCCACCTGATAACCACCAGGAGCGATATCCCACGGTTCAGCAATTAACTTCACCTGCGAGAGCACCGGGCAGTTCTGGATAGCGGTAAACAACGGCGCATCCTGACGGAACTCTGGCGTACGGCCCATGACTGCCGCCAGATCAAAGCGGAAACCATCGACGTGGCAGGTTTCTACCCAATAACGCAGGCAGGCGCTGGCATAATCCACCACCGCCGGATGACTCAAATTGAGCGTGTTGCCGCAACCGGTCCAGTTGTGATAATCGCCGTCTTCTCTTATCCAATAATAGCTACGGTTATCGATCCCACGCAGCGAGAATAACGGGCCGTCGAGGTCCAGTTCCGCACTATGGTTGAGCACGATATCAAGAATGACTTCGATACCCGCTTTATGCAGTGCTTTGATTGCATCGCGAAACTCATCCAGCGCCGTTTCTGGCGAGCAGGCATACGCCGGATGCAGCGCAAACATCGCCACCGGGTTGTAACCCCAGTAGTTACTTAGCCCCATGCGTTGCAGACGTGGTTCACTGGCAAACTGCGCCACTGGCAGCAGTTCCAGCGCGGTAATGCCCAATTGTTTCAAATAGTTGATCATCACCGGATGCCCGAGGGCTTTATAAGTGCCACGGATCTCGACCGGGATCTCCGGGTGCAAGTACGTTAATCCTTTGACATGGGCTTCATAAATGATGGTGCTGCCCCACGGCGTGCGCGGCGGGGCATCATCTTCCCAGTCATAGTGATCAACCACCACTACGCATTTCGGCGCAATGGCGGCGTTGTCGCGATAGTCAGGTTCATTATGACCGGCGTGCAGCAGCGGGTTATCTTTAAACTCCCCGTCAATTTGCCGCGCGCAAGGATCAATCAACAACTTCGCCGGGTTAAAGCGATGCCCCTCGGCGGGTTGCCAGGGGCCATGAACGCGATAACCATAACGCAAACCCGGGCGCGCATCCGGCAGATAACCGTGCCAAATGTCGCCACTGTGCCCTGGCAAGTCATAGCGATGTTCCTGGCCATTGGCGTCAAAGACACACAGTTCTACCCGCTCGGCATGAGCGGAGAAAAGTGTGAAGTTGACGCCCTGACCGTCGTAATGCGCGCCGAGGGGAGCGGGTTTGCCAATGGCGAGTTGTGTCATTCTGCCTCCCGAACCAGCCAGATAGTGGCCAGCGGTGGTAGCGTCAGGCTTAGTGAATGCTGACGACCGTGGCTGGCAATCTCATCGCTGTGTACCGTGCCGCCATTGCCTGCATTACTGCCGTGATAGTGCATGGAATCGGTATTGAGGATTTCACGCCATTTGCCCGGCTGGTTTATGCCGAAGCGATAATCATGACGCGGTACCGGCGTAAAGTTACTGGCAACGATGATTTCGTTACCCTCTTTATCGCGACGCACAAAGATCAGCACCGAGCGTTCTTTGTCATCCACCACCAGCCATTCAAAGCCGTACGGGTCAAAATCCAGTTCATGCATTGCTTTATGGTGGCGGTAGGTGAGGTTCAGATCGCGCACCAGACGCTGGACACCGTGGTGCCAGTTATCGCCGCCTTCCAACAGATGCCAGTCGAGGCTGGCGTCATGGTTCCACTCGCGGCCCTGGGCAAATTCGTTACCCATGAACAGTAGTTTCTTGCCCGGGAATGCCCACATCCAGCCATAGTAGGCGCGCAGGTTCGCGAATTTCTGCCATGCGTCGCCCGGCATGCGGTCGAGAATCGATTTTTTACCGTGGACCACTTCATCATGCGACAACGGCAGGACGAAGTTTTCAGTGTAGTTGTAGAGAATCCCGAAGGTCAGTTTATCGTGATGATACTGACGATAAACCGGGTCGAGCTTCATGTAGTCCAGGGTGTCATGCATCCAGCCGAGGTTCCACTTGTACCAGAAGCCCAGACCGCCCATATCCTGCGGACGAGAAACGCCAGGGAAATCGGTAGACTCCTCAGCCATTGTCACCGCACCGGAAACCTGCTCACCAAGAATACGGTTGGTATTACGCAAGAATTCAATCGCTTCAAGATTCTCGCGCCCGCCAAATTCGTTCGGGATCCACTCCCCCTCTTTACGGCTGTAGTCGCGATAAATCATTGACGCCACCGCATCGACGCGCAGCGCATCAATACCAAAACGTTCAATCCAGTAAAGCGCGTTACCGACGAGGAAGTTACTGACTTCACGGCGACCATAGTTGTAGATCAGCGTGTTCCAGTCCTGATGATAGCCTTCACGCGGATCGCTGTGTTCATACAAGTTCGTGCCATCAAATTCGGCAAGCGCAAAGTCATCAGTCGGGAAGTGGCCTGGCACCCAGTCGAGAATCACGTTCAGACCAGCTGCGTGTGCGGCATCAATGAAATAACGGAAGTCGTCGCGAGTACCAAAACGGCGGGTTGGCGCATACAGGCCGGTTGGCTGATAACCCCAACTGCCATCGAAGGGATGCTCGTTAATGGGCAGTAGTTCGAGGTGGGTAAAGCCCATCCATTTAGCATAAGGCACCAGTTGATCGGCCAGCTCGCGGTAGCTCAACCAGAAATTGTTGTCGGTGTGGCGACGCCAGGAACCCAGGTGAACTTCATAAATAGAGATTGGCGCATCAAACTGATTCGCTTTTTTGCGCTCTTCAGTCTGTACAACCTTTTCCGGCAGCCCGCAAATAAGAGACGCGGTTTCCGGGCGCATTTGCGCTTCAAAGGCATAAGGGTCGGACTTCAGACGCAAGTTGCCATTGGCATCAATCATCTCGTATTTATAGAGCTGACCGTTATGCGCCCCAGGGATAAACAGTTCCCAGATGCCGCTCTCTTTACGCAGGCGCATCGGGTGACGGCGACCGTCCCAGTAGTTGAATTGCCCAACCACCGAGACCCGACGGGCGTTTGGAGCCCAGACAGAGAAACGCGTACCTGTGACGCCATCCATAGTATCTGCATGCGCGCCTAAGGTTTCATACGGGCGCAGGTGAGTACCTTCAGATAATAGCCAGGCATCCATTTCCTGGATTAGCGGACCAAAACGGTAAGGATCATCAATCAGGTTTTGCTGACCATGCCAGACAACAGCCAACTGATAGCGGAAAAAATTCTTACGTCGCGGAATGACGCCGCTAAAGAATCCCCGTGAGTCGAGACACTCCAGTTTTGCGAGTTTGCGCCCGGTTTTCGGTTCAATCACCCACACATCGGTAGCGTCGGGTAAAAGGGCACGGACTTCCAGTCCCGCGGTGGTTTTATGCATTCCCAGTACGGAAAAAGGATCCGCAAAATGGCCTGCAATTAGCGCGTTAATCACGTCTCTATCGATACGATCGGACATGCTTGTCTTCCTGTTTTATTGTGTCACCCCATCCAATTGGATTTTTGACTTCTGGTTGTGACATTTTTTTGACCTGAACGGCGCAGCACTCTGTGCATCCTCTCTGCGTCGTCCTCACTTCAGGTAAGGCTGTGAATACTCATGTATTCAGCCACCCTTAAAGAATAGCCAATGCTCTATTTAACTCCCGGTAAATCATGAAACATCTGCGCTTACTCCTGTATTACGCACTAACAGGGGCGGCATCGCGCCCCAGATTTAATGAATAAAGATTACGCCAGTTGACGAAGCATCCGACGCAGCGGCTCCGCGGCCCCCCACAGCAGCTGGTCGCCCACGGTAAAGGCTGACAGGAACTCTGGTCCCATATTCAGCTTACGCAGGCGGCCTACCGGCGTGGTCAGCGTGCCGGTAACGGCAGCTGGGGTTAGCTCACGCATAGTGATTTCCCGATCGTTCGGAACGACTTTCGCCCACGGATTGTGCGCAGCCAGCAGTTCTTCCACGGTCGGAATAGACACATCTTTTTTCAATTTAATAGTGAATGCCTGGCTGTGGCAGCGCAATGCCCCGACACGCACACATAAACCATCTACCGGAATTACGGAAGATGTGTTGAGGATCTTGTTGGTTTCCGCCTGCCCTTTCCACTCTTCGCGGCTCTGACCGTTATCGAGCTGTTTGTCGATCCACGGAATCAGGCTACCCGCCAGCGGCACGCCAAAGTTATCCACCGGCAGCTCACCGCTACGGGTTAAGGTTGTGACTTTGCGTTCGATATCGAGAATAGCAGAGGACGGGGTCGCGAGTTCATCTGCCACATGGCCATACAGATGGCCCATCTGGGTTAATAACTCACGCATATGTCGCGCACCACCGCCGGAAGCGGCCTGGTAGGTTGCAACGGACACCCAATCAACAAGATCATTGGCGAATAAACCACCCAACGACATCAACATCAGGCTTACGGTACAGTTACCGCCAACAAAAGTCCTGATGCCATTATTTAATCCGTCGGTAATGACGTCCTGATTGACGGGGTCAAGAATGATGATGGCGTCATCTTTCATGCGCAGAGACGATGCTGCGTCAATCCAGTAACCTTGCCATCCGCTTTCACGAAGCTTTGGATAGATTTCGTTGGTATAATCGCCGCCCTGACAGGTCACAATGATATCGAGGGCCTTTAGCGCCTCCAGATCAAAGGCATCCTGAAGTGTGCCAGTGGTTCCGCCAAAAGACGGCGCAGCCTGGCCAAGCTGAGAAGTAGAAAAGAAGACAGGGCGAATGGCGTCGAAGTCGCGCTCTTCAACCATGCGTTGCATGAGAACGGAGCCGACCATACCGCGCCAGCCGATAAAACCAACATTTTTCATAAGCGTTTTTTTCCTGCAAAGATGTGTGCTGTATAAATGTGCCGGTCTCCTCTTGGCACATCTTTCACCATACAAAAAGCAGCCAAAGTCGCAAGTGAAATTAATCAATGATAGCGAAGCCATCAGTAATGCGACTTATCCTGCTTTGTTAGCACGCAGAAAGTCCGCGGCAATTATCAGGGAATTTGAGTTATGAATGAAATCATTTCTGCAGCAGTTTTATTGATCCTGATTATGGATCCGCTCGGAAACCTACCTATTTTCATGTCCGTACTGAAACATACTGAACCGAAAAGACGGCGGGCAATCATGGTGCGAGAGTTGCTTATTGCTCTCCTGGTGATGCTGGTGTTCCTGTTTGCGGGTGAGAAAATTCTGGCATTTCTCAGCCTGCGAGCAGAAACCGTCTCCATTTCTGGCGGCATCATTCTGTTTCTGATCGCCATTAAGATGATTTTCCCCAGCGCTTCAGGAAATAGCAGCGGGCTTCCTGCAGGTGAAGAGCCATTTATCGTGCCGTTGGCAATTCCGTTAGTCGCCGGGCCGACTATTCTCGCCACGCTGATGTTGTTGTCTCATCAGTACCCGAATCAGATGGGGCATCTGGTGATTGCTCTGCTGCTGGCCTGGGGCGGCACCTTTGTCATCCTGCTACAGTCTTCGCTATTTTTACGTCTGCTGGGCGAGAAAGGGGTGAACGCACTTGAACGCCTGATGGGATTGATTCTGGTGATGATGGCAACCCAGATGTTCCTCGACGGCATTCGAATGTGGATGAAGGGGTAACGAGGAGAGTTTTTCGAAAAGAACCCGGTAGCGTCACAACTACCGGGCGAACAAACTTAACTCAACAGCTGGAACGCAATCATCCCAACGATGGCACCGACAGTGCCGAGGATGGTTTCCATCATGGTCCAGGTTTTCAGCGTTTCGGCTTCGGTCGCGCCGGTAAATTTACCGAACAACCAGAAACCAGCGTCGTTAACGTGGCTGACAACAATCGAACCACCAGCGATACAAATCGACAGTGCCGCCATTTGCGCACCAGAGTAGTTCAGTTGTTCAATGACTGGCATCACCAGTCCCACCGCCGTTAAACAGGCTACGGTGGCAGACCCCTGAATGATGCGCACTGCAGCGGCCAGCACGAAGCAGGTGATAGCAATCGGCAGGCCCATGCCGGTTAACGCTTCGCCCAGTGCCGGACCTACGCCAGAGTCAACCAGCACCTGTTTGAACACGCCGCCCGCACCAATCACCAGCAGAATGATCCCCGCCGGTTGCAGCGCGTGACCGCAAATCTCCATCACTTTGTCTTTTGGCATGCCCTGACGCATTGCCAGACCGTAAATCGCCACCAGACAAGCAACCAGAATCGCGGTAAACGGATGACCGATAAACTCAAACCATTCGTAAGCAGTTGATCCTTCCGGCACAAAACGCGCGGCAATGGTTTTCAGCCCTACCAGCACCAGCGGCAGCAGGATCAGCGACAGGCTGAATCCGAAAGATGGCATTTTGCCTTCGCCGAGATGCGGTTCGCTGATGTCGTCAGGAATATGCAGCTCAACGTAACGGCTGATGAAGTTACCCCACAGCGGCCCGGCAATAATCATTCCCGGAATTGCCGCACACAGGCCAATCAGGATCATCCAGCCAAAGTCGGCATTCATCTGCGATGCCAGCAGCATCGGCGCTGGTCCAGGCACCAGAAATGCCGCCGCTGCCGCCACGCCTGCAAATAATGGGATTACCAGCTTCACCAGGTTCGTACCGGTGTGGCGCGCCATTGAGAAAGCAACGCTAATCAGCAGAACAATCGCCACTTCAAAGAACAGCGGTAGCGCACAGACCAGCCCCGCAAGGCCGATGGCATAATGCGCGCGGCTGTGACCGAAGGATTTGAGCATTTTGACGGCAATCTGATCGACTGCGCCGGTTTCATGTAAGATCTTGCCAAACATAGCTCCCAGGGCGACAACCACCGCCAGGAAGCCGAGGGTGCCTCCCATCCCTTTTTCCATCGTCGCTGCGATTTTATCGAGCGGCATACCGGAAAAAAGGCCAGCCCCCATGGACACCACCATTAAAGCCAGGAAAGCGTGCATACGCGCCTTCATGACTAAAAACAGCAGCAGTAAAACAGACCCTACTGCTGTTAAAACAAGCGTTAATGTAGTCACTACTTATTTGCCTTTTTTAATAACCTCAATGGTGCTTGCCACAACACCTTCCAGCGGTTGATCGATATCCACCACCAGTACATCGGTTTCGTCCGCACCCGGCTCCTGCAGCGTTTCAAACTGCGTCACCAACATTTGGGTTTTAAAGAAATGGCCTTTGCGCGCTTTCAGGCGGCTTTCAATCACATCAAAATCGCCTTTCAAATAGATGAAAGAGAGATTCGGATTACCTTCACGCAGCAAGTCGCGATAGTGTTTTTTCAATGCAGAACAGACGATCAGCGACACTTTATTAGTGCGCTGCATAGCAAACGCGGCGTCGTTCAGCGCCTGCAACCACGGTTTGCGATCGTCGTCATTCAGTGGTTCGCCAGACGCCATTTTTTCGATATTGCGCCGTGGATGGAGGAAATCGCCATCAAGAAACGCGGCATGAAGTTGATGCGCCACTTCACTGGCGACCGCAGATTTGCCGCTGCCCGATACGCCCATCAAGACGTAAATGTGGTGATCATGGTTAGTCGTGCTCAAAGTGGTGCCCCCACAATACAAGAATTAAAAATGTTACGGGTAACTGTTATCGGTAACATTGTCCAGCCGGACAATATCAGAAGCAATATCCATCCATGCCTTAAGTGTATAAGTGTGAGCTACTTCAAATTTGTGGGCTTAAATAGATCCGCCCGGTGACAAGGTGAAACCTAAATCTAACATTTTCGGTGTCACAGATTCGCCACGAATACGCGCCAGCAGGCGTTCAGCGCCAATACTGCCCATCCGCTCACGCGGCGTCAGCACGCTCGCCAGTCGTGGCTCCATCACCTGACCAATGTCATGACCGTGGAAACCGGCAATCGCCATATCGTCAGGAACTTTTAACCCCAGACGCTGACATTCAAACGCCGCGCCGACCGCCAGATCATCATTAGTACAGAACACGCCATCCAGCTGCGGATATTCCCGCCGCGCCTGGCGAATCAGTTCAATACCGGAAGAGTAAGAAGAAGATTGCTCAACCATCACGCTATACGGCACCAGGCCTGCATCCAGCATCGCCTGTTCGTATCCCTTCTGTTTGATGATAGTACGTTCGTCGAGACGTGCGCCGAGATAGGCAATGTGGCGATGCCCGCGCGCAATAATGGCGGTAGTCATCTGGCGTGCCGCTTCAAAGTTATCAAAACCGACGGCGATATCGAGGCACGGCGACTGGCTGTCCATCAACTCCACCACCGGGATCCCCGCCACTTCAATCATCTTTAAGGTGCGCGGCGTGTGGGTACGTTCGGTGAGGATCAGGCCGTCGATATTCCAGGAGAGCATGGATTCGAGACGTTCTTGCTCCATTTCCGGTTTATAACCGTAGTGCGCCAGCATCGTCTGATAACCGTGCGCGTCGGTGACGCTTTCGATTCCGCGTAATACTTCCGCGAAAACCTGGTTGGTGAGAGAAGGTAACAGGACGCCAATCGCCCGGCTGGTAGCGTTAGAGAGGATATCGGGCGCACGATTGGGAATATAGCCCAGTTCATCAAGAGCGGCGGCAATCTTGCCGCGTAGAGCGACGGAAACCTGCTCCGGGTTGCGTAAAAAACGGCTGACCGTCATTTTGGTCACGCCTACACGGTCAGCCACATCCTGAAGTACGGGTCTTTTCTTTTTCATCGTCCTGAAGGTACAAAAGAGATAGATTCTCTTAGTTTAACACGGACGCATCAGAACCTTCCCGGGGAAAACAGTGCTTGTTTACAATTATTAGATATACACTAAATCAATTGCATCGCATTGTGCTAACGACGCGGCAAAACCCCGGAAGCGTGCATCAGCACGCGACCGGAGCGAGCGAGGAAGCCTGCAAAAAGGCAGGCTTCAAAAATGCCGTGGAGCTTTAAACCGGCGGCAGATCGAACAGTAACACTTCGCTGTCGCTATCCGCATGGATGGAGATTGCCTGCTCATCCCAGATTGCCAGACCATCGCTGGTCGAGGCTTTCACGCCGTTAATGGTGACATTGCCTTTCACCACCTGGATCCAGACGCGGCGTTCAGCGGCAATCTGATGCACCGACTGCTCATCTTTCAGCAACGCCCAACGATACAGTTCCATATCCTGATGCACTTTCAATGAACCATCTCGAGCATCCGGCGAGAGCACCAGCTGTTTGCCCTGTACGGCATCGAAGCGACGCTGTTCATAACGCGGCGTAATACCGTTTTCTTCAGGCATGATCCAGATCTGATACAGATGCAGACGCTCGGTGCTGCTTGGGTTGTACTCTGAGTGACGAATACCCGTACCCGCACTCATAATCTGGAACTCACCCGCCGGAACCTGCTCTTTATTGCCCATGCTGTCCTGGTGCTCAACAGTACCTTCCAGCACGTAGGTCAAAATTTCCATATCTTTATGTGGGTGAGTGCCGAAGCCCTGCCCTGCTTCAATCACGTCGTCGTTAATCACGCGCAGCGCGGAGAAGCCCATAAAGTTCGGATCGTAATAGTTGGCAAAAGAGAAAGTATGCCAGGAGTCCAGCCAGCCATGATTTGCATGACCACGTTCATTTGCTTTGCGTAAGTAGATCATTTGTATTCGCCCCCTGAATGATTTCGATGGGCTTAGTGTGGACCCGATCTGCCTGGGATGATAGAGGGTGAAAATTGACCCCTCTGTTCAAAAAAATTGAACTATTCGAGGGGCCATCAAACTTACTTCGCGAGAGTCACTGTGGAGGGAGAGGCTTGCTCGAATCCGCGTTCAAGGATTTCCAGATTCGTAAGAACTTCAGATTCCTTGACGTAATTTGGCGCACCGTGGGTGATGGTTTGATACAACGCATCATAAACGCGCCCGTAATCGCCCATCTCCGGCTTAATCTCTTCTCTGACCGTCACGCCCTCGTCATTGACATACTCCAGCACACCGACCGAATCATCCGCTGCGAATCCCGGTTCGCCCGGCATAATATTAGCCTTCAGGCTGGTTTCCTGCTGGTCGATACCATATTTAATAAACGAACCTTTCTTACCGTGAACGATAAATTTCGGATAATCGATTTTCACCAGATGGCTGGTTTTGACGATGGCTTTTAGATCGCCATAAAACAGTTGCGCTTCGAAAGTATCGTCAGGATTGGCTTTATTGCGCAGGCTGCGGATGTCATAAGCGACGTGATCCGGGCGACCGAACAGAGAAATAATCTGGTCCATCGTATGCACACCAAGGCCATAGAACGCGCCATCCTGCGGCAACCCAGGTTTGGTTTCTGCGACCGGGCGGTAATAGTCAAAATGGCTTTCCACTTCAACAATCTCTCCCAACTTGCCACTTTCAATCGCTTTTTTCGCTGTCAGGAAGCAGGAGTCAAAGCGACGATTCTGATACGGCGTGACGGTCAGCCCTTTGCTTTTCGCCAACGCAAACAGCTCCTTCGCCTGGGCAAGCGTCGGGGTGAACGGTTTTTCGACCAGCACATTTTTCCCGGCTTCCAGCGCGCGTTTCGCGTACTCGAAATGGCTGTCCGCGTGGGTGCAGACAACAACCAGCTTAACATCGGGATCGTTTAGTACTTCGTCGAGATCGCTGGTGAAATGGATATGGGAATAAATGGGAGCCTGTTCTTCCGGCTTCGCATGGCGACGAAAAATATGCGCGACATGCCAGCTATCCTTGCGGTTAAGTACATACGGCAGATGGTAACGGGTGGTGCTTTTGCCGAAGCCAATAAAGGCGCAGTTGATGACCATGATTTCGTCCTTTTTAAGGTGGTTATTTACACCTTAGCGCAAAGCGGACGTGGTTCCTACTGGAGTGCGCATAACGAACACAAGCACTCCCGTGGATAAATTGAGAACGAAAGATCAAAAAAAAAGCCAGCACCCGGCTGGCTAAGTAATACTGGAAGCAATGTGAGCAATGTCGTGCTTTCAGGTTCTCCGCGAGGGTCTTCCTGATCGCGAGACAATAATAATCATTCTCATTCGCACTTGTCCAACACTTTTTGCAAAAAAATGCATTTGACTCGCATTTGAAAGTCAATGATGTTGAAAGGGACATTTACCCCAAAGAGGACAAAGGAATGAGTGAGATAGTAATACGCCACGCAGAAACACGGGATTACGAGGCCATCAGGCAGATTCACGCCCAGCCGGAGGTGTATTGCAACACACTACAGGTGCCTCATCCTTCCGATCATATGTGGCAGGAGCGACTCGCCGATCGTCCCGGCATCAAGCAACTCGTCGCCTGTATTGATGGAGACGTCGTGGGCCATCTCACCATTGACGTGCAACAGCGCCCACGCCGCAGTCATGTTGCCGATTTTGGTATCTGTGTCGACTCTCGTTGGAAGAACCGCGGCGTCGCCAGCGCCCTGATGCGAGAGATGATTGAAATGTGCGACAACTGGTTGCGGGTAGATCGCATTGAACTAACCGTGTTTGTCGATAACGCCCCGGCAATTAAGGTCTATAAAAAATACGGCTTTGAAATTGAAGGGACTGGTAAGAAGTACGCATTGCGTAATGGTGAATATGTCGATGCATATTATATGGCGCGGGTGAAGTAAGATAGTGCCCTTTTTCTGAGATGGAAAAAGGGTGTCATTCAAAATCGACATACCTTCCTTTAAGGTATTTATTTGCCCAATACATATATTGAGATTTAACTCATAATTACTTCCTAAAGTGTAATATTTTATTTTTTAATATATACGCCTACAATTTCCTGGAGTAAATAAATAACAATTAACAAGCATAATATTGCCATTGATAAAATAGCATGCCATAAAAGGACTTTTCAGGGATGAGTAATATTGTTTACCTGACAGTAACGGGAGAACAACAAGGAAGCATCTCCGCAGGTTGTGGGACTTCTGAGTCTACAGGTAATCGTTGGCAGAGCGGGCATGAGGATGAAATATTTACATTCTCACTCTTAAATAATATTAATAATACGGGGCTTGGTTCACAGTTCCATGGTATAACATTTTGTAAATTAATTGATAAAAGCACTCCATTATTTATTAATTCCATTAACAATAATGAACAATTATTTATGGGATTTGACTTCTATCGAATAAATAGATTTGGTAGATTGGAAAAGTATTATTATATACAACTAAGAGGCGCTTTTTTATCGGCTATTCATCACCAGATCATTGAAAACCAACTGGATACAGAAACAATAACTATTAGTTATGAATTTATCCTCTGTCAACATCTTATCGCAAATACCGAGTTCAGCTATTTGGCACTCCCTGAAAATTATAACCGTTTGTTTTTACCAAATTCAAAAAACCAAACAAATAATCGTTTCAAAACGTTAAACAGCAAAGCTATTGGCAGGCTACTTGCTGCTGGTGGCGTATACAATGGGAACATTGAAGGATTCAGAGATACTGCGGAAAAACTGGGTGGAGATGCAATAAAAGGCTATGATCAAATACTAAATGAAAAAACAGCGGGCATAGCGATAGCAACAGCATCTATTCTTTTAACAAAGCGTTCTAATGTTGATACATATACAGAAATAAATAGTTACTTAGGCAAACTTAGAGGTCAACAAAAACTTCTTGATGGTATAGACATAATAGAAATAATATACATTAAGAGACCTTCAAAAGACTTAGCTAACTTACGAAAGGAGTTTAATAAAACTGTAAGAAAAAATTTTCTTATCAAACTTGCAAAAACCTCCGAAGCATCTGGAAGATTCAACGCCGAAGACCTTTTAAGAATGAGAAAGGGCAATGTTCCTCTAAATTATAATGTTCACCATAAACTATCTCTAGATGATGGTGGTACTAATGATTTCGAAAATTTAGTATTAATCGAAAACGAACCATATCATAAAGTTTTTACTAACATGCAATCACGAATAGCTAAGGGAATATTAGTAGGTGAAAGCAAAATCACTCCCTGGGCCATTCCATCTGGCTCAATTTATCCTCCCATGAAAAATATTATGGACCACACAAAATGATGACTAAAACCCAAATAAATAAATTAATAAAAATGATGAATGATTTAGACTATCCATTTGAAGCACCGCTCAAGGAATCATTTATTGAAAGTATAATCCAAATAGAATTTAATTCTAATTCAACTAATTGCCTGGAGAAGTTATGTAATGAAGTTAGTATTCTTTTTAAGAATCAACCTGATTATCTTACTTTTTTAAGAGCAATGGATGGATTCGAAGTTAATGGATTACGATTATTTAGCCTCTCGATTCCAGAACCTTCAGTTAAAAACCTTTTTGCCGTAAATGAATTTTATAGAAATAATGATGATTTCATAAACCCTGATCTACAAGAACGGTTAGTGATCGGGGATGATAGCATTTCAATATTTACTTATGACATTAAAAGTAACTTTTTTGAAATTAGAGATAATATTGGCACAGAAAATATATTCAGTTCGTTTAGTGATTTCTCTTCATTCTTAAACGAAATCATGGACAGTTGTTCATAATAATCAAAAGGAAACAAAAATCATTGTAAACCATGCCATCTTTTTAGAGATTACCAGCAGAAAATTCCTTGTTCGAAATTTAGCAGTGCAAGCTATGGAAAAACTTACAACGGAACTACACTCCTTAAGTGAGATGGACCGAAGACATGTAGTCTCTATTTTAGCCGAAATAGCTAATGGCTATGATGATTTTAATGACATGTTGATTTATTTAGAATTTTACCCGAATCATAAGATTCTGATATCTTAAATAAGAAAATCCCGTTCGACGATCTGAAAAAGAAATCATAAAATATTAGCAGATACTTATTTCGTGACTATATCTTATCCGATGAACTTTTTTCAAAACCAGCATTTAATAATATCTTTGACGAAGATGAACGCGTCTTTGCTCAATGTATCACACAGGAATAATAATATAACACTCAACAATAATATTTATTATAATTATGATTACTTATCACGACGCATTCGCGAAAGCGAACCATTACCTTGATGATGCAGATCTCCCGGTCGTCATTACTCTACATGGACGCTTTAGCCAGGGCTGGTATTTCTGTTTCGAAGCACGAGAATTTCTCGAAACTGGAGATGAGGCCGCGCGCTTAGCTGGTAACGCACCTTTTATTATTGATAAAGACAGTGGTGAAATTCATTCTCTGGGAACGGCAAAACCGCTGGAAGAATATCTACAGGATTACGAAATAAAAAAGGCTACCTTCGGCTTGCCCTGACAAAATAGCCCTCTTCCCACGAAGAGGGCCGCTAACCTTAGTACCCCGCCGTTAAATCATCCACCGAGCGCGGGTCGGATGCGCCGTACAACTCACCGTCCGGCCCAACCATAATGCTTTGTGTACTGCCCATCGCCTCTTTCAGCGCCACTTTCTGACCTTTTGCTTCCAGCAGCTTGAGCGTATCCGGGCTAAACCCTTTTTCGACACGCAGCTCGTCCGGCAACCACTGATGGTGGAAACGCGGCGCATTGGTCGCTTCGGCGACGTTCAAGCCATAATCGATGCTATTCACCACCATTTGCAGCACTGTAGTGATGATCCGGCTACCGCCTGGGCTACCGGTAACCAGCCAGGTTTTACCGTCTTTCACCACAATGGTCGGCGACATCGACGACAGCGGGCGTTTGTTCGGCCCGACGGCGTTGGCATCACCGCCCACCAGCCCGTAAACGTTCGGTACGCCCGGTTTGGCGGAGAAATCATCCATCTGGTTATTAAGCAGAATACCGCTCTCGCCCGCGACAATGCCCGTACCGAAGGTGGTGTTCAGCGTATAGGTCACCGCCACCGCGTTACCATCTTTATCCACCACTGAGTAATGGGTAGTTTGATTACTCTCATAAGGCGCAAGCTTGCCGGGGCGAATTTCGCTGGATGGCTTCGCTTTATTGATATCAATTTGATCGGCAATAGATTTGGCATAGGCTTTATTGGTCAGCGCCTGCCACGGTACTTTGACAAAATCCGGGTCGCCAAGATATTCCGAGCGGTCGGCGTAGGCGTATTTCTCCGCTTCTGCCATGATTTGCATCGCATCGGCGCTGCCAAAGCCGTATTTCTTCATATCGAAGTTTTCCAGAATATTGAGGATTTGTACGATATGGATCCCGCCGGAGGATGGCGGTGGCATGGAGTAAACCTGATACCCGCGATAATCGCCGCTTATCGGAGTGCGTTCGACCGCTTTATAGGCTGCTAAATCTTCTTTAGTGATCAAGCCACCGTTTTTCTGCATCTCCTGGGCGATCTGTTCCGCAATCGTGCCTTTATAGAATTCGTCCGGGCCGTTTTCAGCAATCATCTCCAGGCTCTTTGCCAGGTTCGCCTGCACCAGCGTGTCGCCCTTTTTCAGCGGCTCGCCCTCTTTCCAGAAGATAGCTTTACTGTTTTCGTGATTCGGCAACACTTCGCTACCGTAGGTTTTGAGATCGTCAGCCAGCGCGTCGTTAACGATAAAACCATCGCGTGCCAGTTTAAACGCGGGCTGCACGACTTTGTTCAGCGGCATGGTGCCGTATTTATCCAGCGCCAGCGAGAAACCTGCTACCGTACCCGGTGTGCCGGAAGCCAGATGCGAAGTGAGTGATTTTTTGCTGTCCGGGTTGCCCTGATCATCGAGGAACATATCGCGGGTCGCTTTGGCGGGTGCCATTTCGCGGAAATCGATAGCCGTGGTATTGCCATTTTTCGAGCGGATTAACATAAAACCACCACCGCCCAGATTCCCTGCCTGCGGATGCGTTACCGCCAGCGCGTAGCCCACCGCCACGGCGGCATCAACGGCATTCCCGCCCTCCTTGAGAATATCCACCCCCACCTGAGTGGCAGTGGCGTCCACAGACGCTACCATTCCCTGTTTCGCGCGTACCGGGTGGAAGACATCTTCCTCCACACCATACGAGACGGGCGGCGCAGGAGGCGCGGCGGCGGCGCAGGAGGCGCGGCGGCGGCGCTAAAACAACTTCCTGAGAGCAGAGCAGCAATGGCCACCCGGCGTAAAAACGTCGGTTTTATCATCGTTATTCTCCAGAGATTAAGGGGCAACCCCAGCTAAGCCTGGTATATAACTCTGAATTAATCATCGTTTTGTCGGGAAGCGAGTAAACTTAAAGGATATCTTCAGAGGAGGATACGCGATGAAACGACTTCTGATTCTTACGGCACTCCTGCCGTTTGTCGGCTTTGCACAGCCCATTAATACTCTGAACAACCCTAACCAGCCGGGGTATCAGATACCCAGCCAGCAGCGGATGCAAACCCAGATGCAAACGCAGCAAATCCAGCAAAAAGGGATGCTGAATCAGCAACTGAAAACGCAAACTCAGTTGCAACAGCAGCATTTAGAAAACCAGATAAACAATAATTCTCAGCGGGTGTTGCAGTCACAGCCGGGGAAGCGAAATCCCGCCCGGCAGCAAATGCTGCCCAACACCAACGGCGGGATGTTAAACAGCAACCGTAATCCGGATAGTTCGTTGAATCAGCAGCATATGCTGCCGGAGAGGAGAAACGGCGACATGCTGAATCAGCCCAGCACGCCGCAGCCTGACATTCCGTTGAAAACTATTGGGCCGTAAAGTTCGGACCAATCACGTCAATCGCATCGGTACAGATGCAATCCACGCCCCAGCGCAGCAACTCTGCCGCGCGCTGGGGTTTATTGACGGTATAAACCAGAATCCGCAGTCCGGCGTCTTTCAACTGCATCACTCGCACTTTATCGAGTAACTTATGATTGAGATGAATAGAGACGCAGCCCAGCCGCGCGGTCAGTTCGCGCCAGTCGTCGCGCCACTCATCCAGCAACAAACCGCGCGGCAGTTCCGGTACTGCCTGTTGTGCGGCTTCTAAAGCATCAATCTCAAACGATGACAGCAGCGGCGGCGTCATACCGGCCCACAGTTGGCGTGCCGCCAGCGCCACCATTTTGCCCGTTAATGGTCCAGTGCCAGTGGTGGGTTTGATTTCGATATTCGCCATCATCCCGTGTTCACGACAGCGTTCCGCCACCTGCGAAAGCAACGGCAGCGGCTCACCTTTAAACGCTTTGCTGTACCAACTGCCCGCATCCACGCGCAGTAAATCCTGCCAGTTCAGTTCACCCGCGACGCCCCAGCCGTTGCTGGTGCGTTCGAGATTGTCGTCATGAAGCAGGAAGATCTCGCCATCTTTCGATAACTTCGCGTCAAATTCGATCATCTTATGACCGTATTTTGCCCCGACGTCGATTGCCGCCAGGGTGTTTTCCGGGGCCAGCTTACCGCCGCCACGATGAGCGACGATGCGGGGATAAGGCCAGTTACTCATACTCGTTGTCCTGTTTCACCATCAAAAAGATGCAGCTGATTTTCCGCCAGATGCAGCCACAGCGTGCTGCCTGCCGTCGGGCGCTCCTGATGCGCCAGTCGCACCACCAGCTTCTGCTCGCCCCAGCGTCCGTGCGCCAGGTTATCTGCGCCGAGGATCTCCAGCGTGTCCATCACCATCGGTACGCCGCCTTCTGCCTGCGAGCTTAGCGCAATATGTTCCGGGCGAATGCCGAGAGTCATTTTACGCCCGGCATACTGACGGTAGCCACCGTTTAGCGGCAGCTCAATACCGCCGTCCAGTTCGAAATGCGTGCCTTCGTTATTCACGCGGCCTGTCAGCAGGTTCATCGCCGGACTGCCGATAAAACTCGCTACAAACAGGCTGGCGGGCTTTTCGTAGACTTCAACTGGTGTGCCAATCTGTTCGGCAACACCGCCGTTCATCACCATTACTCGCTGGGCGAGCGTCATCGCTTCAACCTGATCGTGAGTAACGTAGAGTGAAGTCGTTTTCAGGCGACGGTGCAACTGTTGCAGTTCAAGACGCATCTGCACGCGCAGCTTGGCATCGAGGTTAGAGAGCGGCTCATCAAACAGGAACACCGCCGGATCGCGCACAATCGCGCGGCCCATCGCCACACGCTGGCGCTGACCGCCGGAAAGCTCGCGCGGGCGACGTTTGAGCAGACCGTCCAGCTCCAGAATGCGCGCCGCTTCTTTAACGCGCTCGGCAATTTGCTGCTTGCCCATGCCGCGAATTTTCAGCCCCCACGCCATGTTTTCTTCGACACTCATATGCGGATAAAGCGCGTAGTTCTGGAACACCATCGCAATCCCGCGATCTTTTGGCTCCATTTCAGTCACGCGCTGGTCGTTGATCCAGATATCGCCTTCTGTCACCCGCTCCAGCCCGGCAACCATGCGCAGCAGCGTCGATTTCCCGCAGCCAGACGGCCCGACCATCACGATAAATTCGCCATCCGCCACATCAAGGGTCAGCGGTTTAATGACCTGGGTTTTACCATCCCAGCTTTTGGTTACTGCCTGTAATTTCAGTCCTGCCATCTTATTTCTCACTATCGACCAGGCCGCGCACGAAGGCACGCTGCATCACTAAAACAATCACCACCGGAGGGATAAGCGTTAACAACATCGCCGCCATCACTGAGTTCCATTCCGTGGTGCCTTCGCCTGTAGCGATCATCCCTTTGATCCCTGCCACGGTGGTGCCGAGATCCACATCGGTAATAATCAACAACGGCCACAAATACTGATTCCAGCCGTAGATAAAGGTGATCACAAACAGCGCCGCCAGATTAGTTTTGGAGAGCGGAAAAACGATGTCGCAAAAGAAGCGCATTGGCGATGCGCCGTCGATCCGCGCCGCTTCCACCAGCTCATCCGGCAGCGTCATAAAGAACTGGCGGAACAGGAAAGTAGCGGTCGCCGAGGCCATCAGCGGCAGCGTTAAACCGGCGTAGCTGTCGAGCATCTGCAGGTTGGCGATGACTTCCACCGTCGGGAAGATACGTACTTCAACCGGCAGCATCAGGGTGATAAAAATCATCCAGAAGAAGAGGTTACGTAGCGGAAAACGAAACCAGACAATGGCAAATGCCGAGAGCATCGAGACGGTAATTTTGCCGAGCGTAATGCTGAACGCCATCACAAAGCTGTTAAGCAACATCCGCCAGAACGGCGCGCTATTCGTGCCTACCCCGTTCACCCAGATGTTGTGGATGTTTTCCAGCAGATGTGTGCCGGGGATGAGCGTCATCGGCGCGGCATAGACGGCCTGTTTATCCAGCGTCGCCGCGACAAACGCCACGTACAGCGGGAAGAGGATCACCGCGATCCCGAGGATCAGCATGGTATGGCTGAATATCGTCAGCCACGGACGGTTCTCAATCATTGGTAACGCACCTTGCTTTCAACATAGCGGAACTGCACCACCGTCAGCACGATGACGAGGAACATCAACACCACCGACTGTGCGGCAGACGAAGCCAGATCCAGTCCGGTAAAACCTTCGCGGTAGATCTTATAAATCAGCGTCGTGGTGGCCTGAACCGGCCCGCCGGACGTGGCGGCGTCGATCACCGGGAAGGTGTCGAAGAAGGCATACACCAGGTTCACTACCAGCAGGAAGAAACTCACCGGGGCGATAAGCGGCAGCGCAATCTTAAAGAAGCGGCGAATCGGCCCTGCACCGTCGATGGCTGCGGCTTCGATCAACGAACGGGGAATGGATTGCAGCGCGGCATAGAAGAACAGGAAGTTGTAGCTGATTTGCTTCCATACTGAGGCAAACACCACCAGAAACATTGCCTGACCGCTGTTTTGCGCGTGGTTCCAGTCGTAGCCGAACTCCGCGAGAAAATGGGTGATCAGCCCGCGACCGGGGTTAAACAGGAAGATCCACAATACGGCGGCAACGGCGGGAGCCACGGCGTAAGGCAGCAACATTAAGGTTTGATAGAAACGGCTGCCGCGCACGATGTACTCCACCAGCGCCGCAAAGAACAGCGATACCAGCAAACCGCTGACGGTGACAAAGGTGCTGAATTTTATCGTCGTCCAGAAGGAGTCGAGATAGTAGCTGTCATGGAACAGCGTGACGAAGTTATCCAGGCCGACAAACTGGCTGGAGAAACCAAACGGATCGACGCTTTGTAGCGAGTACCACAACGCTTCGCCCGCAGGCCAGATAAAAAAGATAACGGTGATGATGAGCTGCGGCGCGACCAGCAGATAAGGCAGCCAGCGCGAGCGGAACACCGGACGGGATGATGACATTACGGTTAATTCCTGAACTGTGCCGGATGCGCTTCGCTTATCCGGCCTACACGCGATGCCAGGTCAGATAAGCGAAACGCATCCGACATTACACTGATTAAGACTTCGTCGATTTCTCAAAGCGGCGCAGCAACTGATTTCCACGCTCAACGGCGGTATCCAGTGCCTGCTGTGGTGTCTTCTTACCGGTCCACACGCTCTCCAGCTCTTCATCCACAATCACGCGGATCTGCGGCATGTTGCCCAGACGCAGCCCTTTGGTGAACGGCAACGGCGGCTTATTCAGCATCTGACGCGTCGCGGTATCCGCCCCTGGGTTTTTCTCATAAAAGCCCTGCTCACGGGTCAGGTCATACGCTGCTTTGGTGATTGGCAGATAACCGGTTTTCTGATGCCACTCGGCAGCGTTTTCTGGCTTCGCGAGGAAATCGAGGAACTTCGCCACACCGGTATACGTTTCTTTATCTTTACCCTGCATCACCCACAGGCTGGCTCCGCCGATAATGGCGTTTTGTGGCGCATCTTTCGCATCGGCGTCGTAAGGCATCATGCCTACGCCGTAGTTAAATTTGGCGTACTCGCGAATGTTGGCAAGAGAACCGGAAGAGGCGGTGGTCATCGCGCAATCACCGTTATAGAACTTCTCGGTGGATTCATCCTTACGACCGACGTAGCTGAAGTCGCCCTTCTTGTTCATCTCCTCGAGCATGGCGATGTGTTTCACCTGCTCCGGCTTGTTGAACTCCAGCACCGCGTCCGTGCCGTCAAAGCCGTTGTTTTTGCTGGCAAACGGCAGACCGTTCCAGGCGCTAAAGTTTTCCAGTTGGATCCAGCCCTGCCAGCCGCTGGCGTAGCCGCACTTCATGCCGGAGGCTTTCAGTTTCGCGGCATAGTCCGCCAGATCCTGCCAGGTTTTCGGCGGTTGTTCCGGGTCTAATCCTGCTTTCTTGAAGGCGTCTTTGTTGTAATAGAGAACGGGGGTCGAGCTGTTGAATGGCTGGGAGAGTAAGTGGCCCGTTTTGCTGTCGGAGTAGTAACCGGAAACCGTCGGCACAAACTGCGACTCATCGAATTGAATCCCCGCCTCTTTAAACACGTCATATACCGGTTTAATGGCTTTCGATGCCATCATGGTGGCGGTGCCAACTTCATAAACCTGCAAAATAGCCGGAGCGTTGCCGGTACGAAATGCGGCAATCCCCGCGCTTAAATTCTGTTCGTAGTTGCCTTTATAGGTCGGTACAATTTTGTAATCCGGATTTTCGGCGTTAAAACGTTGGGCCAGAGAATCCACCTCTTTACCCAGTTCCCCTTCCATAGAATGCCAGAACGGAATGGTCGTCACTGCCTGTGCATTCCCCATTAACGCCAGTCCGAGCGCCAGTGCTGAAGCTGTATAATGTAACGGTTTCATCGTTTATCTCTCTTGTTGTACCGAATGCGCGAATTCACGCGTTTTATGCTCGCGGGGTAACATGACATGCTCGAATTACAGAAAAATAACTTTTTTGTTACATTTGTAAGATAGTAAGGTGTCAGAAAGATGACAAGGCGGTGACGGCGTGGGTGAGGGAAAATGGGAGATGGGGCACGGATAAGCGGAAAAATAGAAGGTCTGAATCAAACTCTACAGATTACTCATCGTTTCATGCCAGATGCGGCGTAAACGCCTTATCCGGCCTACAAGATCGTGCAAATTCAATATATTGCAACTCACCCAGTAGGCCTGATAAGCGCAGCGCATCAGGCAATTTTACATTTGTCACCTGTCTCAAAGGAGTCTTTTGACTCCTTATCAATCAACGTGTTATTACCCGCCTAAATACGCACTTCTCACTGCTTCGTTCGCCAGCAGCACGTCGCCGGTATCGGAGAGCACCACATGGCCGTTTTCCAGCACGTAGCCGCGATCCGCCAGCTTTAGCGCCTGGTTGGCGTTCTGCTCGACGAGGAAGATAGTCATCCCCTGCTCGCGCAGCTGCTCGATGGTGTCGAAAATTTGCTGGATGATAATCGGCGCAAGACCGAGCGATGGCTCATCAAGTAGCAGCAAACGCGGATTGCTCATCAGCGCGCGACCAATCGCCAGCATCTGCTGTTCACCGCCGGACATGGTGCCCGCCCGCTGAACACGGCGCTCATGCAGACGTGGAAACAGTTCATACACCCACTTTATGCGCTCCTGAAACTGGTCACGTTCGGCAAAGAAGCCGCCCATCGCCAGGTTCTCTTCCACCGTCATCCGCGAGAAGACGCGACGCCCTTCCGGGACAATCGCTACCGCTTCGCGCATGATTTTCGCCGTCTGCCAGTCGGTAATGTCTTTATCATCAAACACAATTCGCCCGCTGGTGGCGCGCGGATCGCCGCATAACGTACCAAGCAAGGTGGTTTTCCCCGCCCCGTTCGCGCCAATCAGCGTGACAATCTCGCCCTGATTGATATGCAAGCTCACCTCATGCAGCGCCTGGATTTTGCCGTAGTGGGCGCTGACTTTGTCAAAGGACAACATGACTTTTTCCATCTTATGCCTCACCTAAATAGGCACGGATCACGTCCGGGTTATTACGGATTTGCTCCGGCGTACCGTTTGCCAGCGGCGTCCCCTGATTGACCACGTAAATTCGGTCCGAAATTCCCATCACCAGCTTCATATCGTGTTCAATCAACAAGATAGTGGTGTTGTGATGATTGCGCAGTTCGGCAATCAGCTCATCCAGCTCTTTGGTTTCTTTTGGGTTAAGACCTGCCGCCGGTTCGTCGAGCATTAAAATCTCCGGCTGCGTCACCATGCAGCGGGCAATCTCCAGACGGCGTTGATCACCATAGGCCAGGTTACTCGCCTGACGGTTGGCGTGTTCCAGCAAACCAATGCGCTCAAGCCAGGTGGCGGCGCGGTCGAGCGCTTCGCTCTGGGCGCGACGGAAAGAAGGCGTTTTCAACAGGCCAGAGAACAGCCCGGTTTTCAGTTGTTGATGCTGCGCCACCAGCAAGTTTTCAATCACCGTCATTTCACGGAACAGACGCACATGCTGGAAGGTGCGCACCACGCCCATGCGGGCGATTTGCTGCCCCGGTAAACCTTCCAGGTGCTGATTGCGCAGTAAAATGGTGCCGCCGGTGGGTTTGTAGAATCCGGTCAGACAGTTAAAAACCGTGGTTTTTCCGGCACCGTTAGGGCCGATTAACGAGACGATCTCCTGCGGGTACAGTTCAAGATTGACGTTGTTCACCGCCAGCAGGCCGCCGAAGCGCATCATCAGGCCGTTCACAGATAATAATGGCTGACTCATGCCTGCTCTCCTTTCGCTGCGCCGTTTTTCAGCTTCAGTTGCGGGCGCGTCATGGGCAGCAAGCCCTGCGGACGCCAGATCATCATCAGCACCATCAAACCACCGAGCATTAACATGCTGTATTCGTTGAAATCACGCATCAATTCGCGCGATACCACCAGCAAAATTGCCGCCAGAATCACCGCAAACTGCGATCCCATACCGCCGAGCACCACTATCGCCAGTACAAACGCCGATTCAGCAAAGGTGAAGGATTCCGGGCTGACAAAGCCCTGGCGCGCAGCAAACAGCGTTCCGGCAAAACCGGCAAACGCGGCACTGATGGTAAAGGCGGTCAGCTTGATACGACGCGGGCTTAAGCCCAGCGAACGGCAGGCAATTTCATCTTCACGCAATGCTTCCCACGCACGCCCCAGCGGCATCCGCAGCAGGCGGTTAATGACAAACAGGCTTAGCACCACCAGCAGCAACGCCACCAGATACAGGAAGATGACGCGATCGGAGGGATCGTATTTCAGGCCAAAGAAATTACTGAACGTGTCCCAGCCGCCTTCACGAGCGGTACGGCTGAACTCAAGGCCGAAGAAAGTCGGTTTCGGGATCTGACTGATTCCGTTCGGGCCGCCGGTAATTTCGGTGTTATTGAGCAGCAATATGCGCACAATTTCGCCGAAGCCAAGGGTAACGATCGCCAGATAATCACCACGCAGACGCAGCACCGGAAAGCCGAGCAGGAAGCCCGCCGCCGCTGCCATTAACCCGGCAATCGGCAGACAAGTCCAGAAGCCCAAGCCGTAATAGTGATTGAGCAGCGCAAAGGTGTAAGCGCCGATGGCGTAAAAACCGCCGTACCCCAGCACCAGCAGACCAGAAAGACCAACAACCACATTCAGCCCGAGACCGAGGATAATGTAGATCATGGTCAGAGTGGCGATATCCACCGTCCCACGTGACACCATAAACGGCCACGCCACCGCAAGCACCAGCAGCGCCACGAGGAACAGTTTCTGCTTCACCGTAGAGCCATCAATGGCGGGCAGAATAAACTTCGGTCCGGAAACACTTTTCAACCCTTTCTGGAAAGCAGGTCGCAAAAGCTGAAAGAAAAAGACCACCGCCGTGCCGATAAACACCCACTGCCAACGGACATCCGAAGCGCTGTCGACCACCAGTTTGGTGCCATCCAGCTCCAGTTGCACGCCCATAAAGACGCCAGCGAGGACAAAGAACATCGCGGCAGAGAGCAGCGCCATTGCAATATGCATCGGTTTCATACTTTCTCTACCTCCGGGCGACCCAGAATACCGGTCGGCATCACCAGCAGCACCAGAATCAGCAGGGCAAATGAAACCACATCCTTATATTCCGTACTCAGATAGGCAGAAGAGAGCGCCTCCGCAATCCCCAAGATCAGCCCGCCAATCATCGCCCCTGGAATGCTGCCAATCCCACCGAGCACCGCAGCGGTAAAGGCTTTCATCCCGGCCATAAAGCCGATATAGGGGTTAATGACGCCATAGAACTGACCGAGCAGTACGCCAGCCACTGCCGCCATCGCCGCGCCAATAACAAAGGTCAAAGCAATCACCCGGTCGGTGTTGATGCCAAGCAGGCTCGCCATTTTCAGATCTTCCGCGCAGGCACGACAGGCGCGCCCCATACGGGAATAGCGAATGAAAATCGTCAGCGCCAGCATGGCGAGGAAGGTGACAATCCAGATCACCGCCTGCATGGTGGTAATAGAGGCAGAGAAGTTTTCGCTATGGCCCACCACCCACTGACCGTTAAACAGGCTGGGCAGCGCCACATCGCGCGAACCTTCGGTCAGGCTGACGTAGTTTTGCAGGAAGATGGACATACCGATTGCGGAAATAAGCGCAATCAGGCGCTTAGAATTACGCACCGGGCGGTAAGCCACCCGTTCGATACTCCAGCCGTAGGCGCTGGCAATGACGATTGCGCCGACGAATCCCGCCGCCACCAGCAGCCAGCCGGTATCAATGCCCATCATCATCAGCGCGGCGATGATCATAAATGAGACGTAGCTGCCAATCATATAAACCTCGCCGTGGGCGAAGTTGATCATGCCGATAATGCCGTAAACCATGGTGTAGCCGATGGCTATCAGCGCGTAGGTACTGCCCAGCGTGACGCCGTTAAACATCTGCTGCAAGAAATACAAAAACTGCTCAGACATAAGGTAACCTTTCTAAACCCGCCCGCATTTTACGGGCGGTGGGATGATCACTTGGCTGCCGTGGATGAACCGTCGGCGTGCCACTGGAAGACACCAAAATCAAATCCCTTAAGATCGCCTTTTTCATCCCAGTTCAGCGGCCCAATCACGGTGTTTGCACCGTTAGCTTTTAAATCTTTCACCAGCGCCAGCGGCTCATCGCTGCCAGTACGCTCAAGGGCAGTCGCCAGAGATTGCACCGCCGCGTAGGTGATCCAGACATAAGGCCCGGACGGATCTTTCTTGTCTGCTTTCAGCGCATCAACGATGCCCTGGTTTGCCGGATCCTGGTCATAGCGTTTTGGCATAGTGACCAACATGCCTTCGGCAGCATCACCGGCAATATTCGACAATGATGCGTTACCCACACCTTCCGGCCCCATAAACTGAGTTTTCAGGCCAACGGAACGGGCCTGGCGCAGCATCTGCCCCATTTCCGGGTAGTAACCGCCGTAGTAAACGAAGTCGATGTTTTCTTTTTTCAGGCGGGCGATCAGCGCGGAGAAATCTTTCTCCCCGGCGGTAATGCCGTCGAAGAAGACGACGTTGGCGTTAGCCGCTTTCAGCCCGTCCTGCACCGAACGCGCCAGCCCTTCGCCATACTGTTGTTTGTCGTGAATGATGGCGATGCGCTGGGGCTTCACCGTCTCAAGAATGTATTTTGCCGCCGTTGGCCCCTGGGAAGAGTCCAGCCCGGCAGTACGCATGATGTGTTGATAACCGCGTTGGGTCAGTTCCGGATTGGTCGCTCCCGGCGAGATCATCAGAATACCTTCATCTTCATAGATATCTGACGCAGGTTGAGTAGAAGAAGAACACAGATGACCAATAACGTATTTAATGCCGTCATTAACGATTTTGTTGGCGACCGCAACGGCTTGTTTCGGGTCGCAGGCGTCGTCATATTCCACACCAACCAGCTTATCGCCCTTAATTCCCCCTTTGGCATTAATGTCTTTAATTGCCTGACGCGCGCCGTTAAATTCCATATCGCCCCACTGGGCAATCGGGCCGGACATCGCGCCGACAACGGCGACTTTAATATCGTCAGCCATAGCGGTGTGTGAAATTGCCAGTGCAATCATCCCTGCGATGATAGTTTTCGCATTCCGTTTCATAGTCAAAAATCCCCATTCGTGATGTTGTGTTGCTTTGTTTTTATGTGTTAACAAATCAGACTGTTCTTTTTTTATACTGCACTGTTTTTGCCTGTTTGATTAAGGGTTTAGCGCAGTATTTTGTGATAATAGCGATTAAAATCCCTATTTTTCAGTCGATTAAGAACAGATAATATTCTGAATTTATTGATAGATAAACAGAAAAAAGCGCCGTTGTCAGCATAAAATAACGGCACAAAGGGCGGAATAATTCACTACCATTCAGGGGATTATGCTGGGTATTTTTCATTCTCTAATGTTTTAACTTTGTAATTATTGCTGTTAAAAAATTAATCACCTGCCAAAAGAAATAAAAAAGAGAAAGCCTCCGATTAAATTATTTCGCTACACTGGTTCCACTTTTGTGATTTACACGGGTTACCCATGAAGCTGACCATCATTCGATTAGAAAACTTTAGCGACCAGGACCGGATTGACCTGCAAAAGATCTGGCCGGAGTATTCCCCTTCCTCTTTACAGGTTGACGATAACCACCGTATCTACGCCGCGCGTTTTAACGAGCGTCTGCTTGCGGCCGTGCGGGTAACCTTAAGCGGCACCGAGGGAGCACTGGATTCTCTACGCGTGCGGGAAGTCACCCGCCGTCGCGGTGTGGGGCAATATCTGCTGGAAGAGGTTTTGCGTAACAATCCTGGCGTTTCATGCTGGTGGATGGCGGATGCAGGCGTGGAAGATCGCGGTGCGATGACGGCGTTTATGCAGGCACTGGGATTTACGGCACAACAGGGCGGCTGGGAGAAGCGTTAATCGTCAAGTTTGATTTCAAAAGTGATGACCAACGAGAAATTGCCTGATGCGCTACGCTTATCAGGCCTACAATGTGTGCTGCAATTTACTGATTTCTTTGGATCTTGTAGGCCGGATAAGGCGTTTACGCCGCATCCGGCATGAAGCAACGTACTCGATATTAGCAATTTGGCGGCAACCCAAAGATGCCGATTAATGATTACTTCGCATCGGTCGCCGTGCCGTTGGCGTGCCAGTCAAATACACCGAACTCAAAGCCTTTCAGGTCGCCTTTCTCATCCCACGTCAGCGGTCCCATTACGGTATCCACGGAGTTCGCTTTCAGGTATTTGGCGATTTCAGCCGGATCGTCAGACTGATTCAGGCCCGCCTGCAAAGATTGCAGCGCGGCGTAGGTGGTCCAAACGAATGCGCCGCTTGGGTCCTGTTTTTTCGCTTTGATCGCATCAACAATGGGTTTGTTCGCCGGAACCTGATCGTAGTTCTTCGGCTTGGTCACCAGCAGCCCTTCCGCTGATTCGCCCGCAATGTTAGACAGCGAAACGTTAGCCACACCTTCCGGCCCCATAAACTGAGTTTTCAGCCCTGCCGCGCGTGCCTGACGCAGGATTTGCCCCATTTCCGGGTGATAACCGCCGTAGTAAACGAAGTCGATATTCTCTTTTTTCAGACGCGCCACCAGCGTTGAGAAATCTTTTTCCCCGGCGGTGATACCATCAAAGAACACCACGTTAGCATTGCCTTTCTTCAGGCCGTCCTGCACCGCTCGCGCCAGACCTTCGCCGTATTGCTGTTTGTCGTGAACGATAGCAATACGCTGCGGTTTCACTTTCTCAAGAATATATTTCGCCGCCGTCGGCCCCTGGTCGGAGTCCAGGCCGGTGGTGCGCAGGATCAGCTGATAGCTACGGGCGGTCAGCTCCGGCGCGGTTGCCGCTGGGGTGATCATTAAAATGCCTTCGTCTTCGTAGATATCAGACGCAGGCTGCGTTGATGAAGAACAGAGGTGACCAATCACGTATTTAATGCCGTCGTTAACGACTTTGTTCGCCACCGCAACCGCCTGTTTCGGGTCACAGGCATCGTCATATTTTACGATTTGCAGTTTGTTGCCTTTAATGCCGCCTTTAGCGTTGATATCCGCAACCGCCTGCTCTGCGCCGGTAAACTCCTGGTCACCGTACTGGGCCACCGGACCGGACATTGCGCCCACGACCGCGACTTTAATATCTTCTGCCAGAGCCATATTGCTGAATGCCAGCGCGATACATCCTGCCAGTAACGCTTTACCCTTTATGTTCATCCTGAGAATCCCCATTCTTCTGGTTATTACGTGTGTTGTGATGTTGTTGTTCAGCACTTTATTTCGTTTTATGCATGACTACCCGTGCTTTAGCAGCATACTCTGCTAAAACATACCCGATTTTTATGATATTGGAATAGCTATTTTGACAGTTTATTAACAATCTGCGTGGGGATTGGCGTTTTGCCGG
The DNA here is from genome assembly GCF_019375075.1 of Escherichia sp. XD33. Lineage (NCBI taxonomy): Bacteria > Pseudomonadati > Pseudomonadota > Gammaproteobacteria > Enterobacterales > Enterobacteriaceae > Escherichia > Escherichia sp. XD33. Next base: position 19,546 of record NZ_JAENDM010000006.1, on the reverse strand, counting down.
AGGGGAAATTGATTATTACAGAGGCCCAAAAAACAAAAACCCCGGACTCGCATCCAGGGTTCTCTGCTTAATAGCGGAAATTACGCTTCTATAGCAGCACGCAATTTTTTCATCGCGTTCTTTTCCAGCTGGCGCACACGCTCAGCGGAAACGCCGTAACGGTCAGCCAGTTCCTGCAACGTGGACTTGTTGTCTTCGTCCAGCCAGCGCGCGCGGATGATGTCCTGGCTACGCTCGTCCAGACCTTGCATCGCGTCGGTCAGACGGTTTGCCGCCTGCTCTTCCCAGTTATCATCTTCGATGCCGTCGGCAAAGTTAGATGATTTATCCTGCAGATAGAGCACCGGTGCCATCGGCTGGCTGTCGGAATCGTCGTCGGAAGACAGGTCAAAGGTCATGTCCTGTGCCGCCATACGTGATTCCATCTCACGAACGTCTTTGCTGGTTACGCCCAGTTCACGGGCCACCATTTCGACTTCATCCTGGTTAAACCAGCCCAGACGCTGCTTGGTTTTACGCAGGTTGAAGAACAGTTTGCGCTGCGCTTTGGTGGTCGCAACTTTGACAATACGCCAGTTACGCAGGACGTATTCGTGGATCTCTGCTTTGATCCAGTGAACGGCGAAGGAGACCAGGCGCACACCCACTTCCGGGTTAAAACGGCGCACTGCTTTCATCAGGCCGATGTTACCTTCCTGAATCAAATCCGCCTGTGGCAGGCCATAGCCCGCATAATTACGAGCAATATGAACAACAAACCGCAGGTGAGACAGGATCAGCGTTTTAGCTGCTTCCAGATCGCCATGGTAATGCAGCTTTTCAGCCAGCGCCCGCTCCTCGTCAGCCGACAACATCGGCCACGCGTTAGCTGCCCGGATGTAGGAATCCAGGTTGCCAACTGGGGCTAAAGCTAAACTTTGCATTTTGTCAGTCATTCAAATCCTCTCAATCGATATCTTCTGGCGCTTCAGTGGTAGCAACAACTGTGCCAGAGCTTAAGAGCAACGAGGTTATCATTCACTGTTTTATCAGACCGTGATTTTATCCACAAGTTCAATGCAAGCTTGTGAATAAATTACGCACAAAATGTGACATAGAGATGAAATACCGGGAAGAGACAACGGGGTCTCTTTCCCTGCTACGGAACCCATTGCAGGGAAAGAGTATAACACGCTTTTATTATTCAGGCGTAAAGTGGCGTAAATGTTGTACCGTGGCAAGCCACGCTGCCACCCAGCCAATCATCGAGCATACCAGCAGCAACAGCAGGCATTCATCGAACGATAAACCATTGATATCAAACTTCGTTCCGAAAACCTGTGCCACTTCCGCAACCGCCGATGACAATCGCAGTACCAGAATTTCTGACAAAATTAGTGACAACAATGCGCCAGAAAATCCCAGCAGTGCGCCACCGTACAGGAACGGGCGCAGGATGAAACCATCCGTCGCACCAATCAGTTTCTGCACGTTAATGGAGTCACGGCGAGCAAAGATGCTCAGACGTACGCTGTTGCCGATGACGAGGAACACGGCCGCCACCATCAATACGCCGATCATCGCCGAAACGCGCCCGACCAGCCCAGTCAACGCCGCCAGACGGGCAAACCAGCTGTCATCCATCCGCACTTCGTCAATGCCGTTAATCTGCGTGATACGATCACGCAGCGTATTGAGTGATTCCGTCCCCTGAAAATCGAGTTTCGGGATCACCACCGCCACTGCCGGAAGCGGGTTTTCTTCCAGCATATCCAGCGCGCCGCCAAAGCCAGACCAGTTACGGAACTCGCCCAGCGCGTCTTCACGAGAAAGATAATTCACTTTCTCCACGCCTTGCTCGGCCTGCAACTGTGCCACCACGCCCGCAGCAGCGTCATCGTCCAGCGTTTTTTGCAGATAAACAGTGATTTGCGGTGACGGATAATACTGCGTCGCCGCCTGGTTAACGTTTTTGTACACCATATAACAGACGCTGGGCAGCGTCAGGGAGATGGCGATAACCATCACCGTTAAAAATGTGGCGAACGGTTTGCTTTTCAGATCCTGCAATGCGCCGTGGAAGGCATAGCGCACCTGTTCGTTGAAAACGTTGGTTTTGCGATTTACCGGTTTTGGCGAGGATTTCGCGCGTTTCGGTGCGTTACGACCGCCATCGCCTGAGCCGCCGACCGATTTACGGAAGCGATCCAGACGCCCGCCAAACTGCCGAATATGATTGATTGCATCGCGCTTATTCATGGCCCACGCCTCCATGCAAGTGACCATCGCTCAGGGTGAGCATGCGATAGGAACGCCGTGAAATCAGGTTGAGGTCGTGCGTTGCCATCAATACGGTTACCCCAACGCGGTTAAACTCTTCAAACAGACGTAGAATCCCTTCCGACAACGCGTCGTCCAGGTTACCAGTCGGTTCGTCCGCCAGCAGTACCGCGGGCTTATTCACCACCGCGCGGGCAATGCCAACACGCTGTTGTTCACCGCCCGAAAGCTGAATAGGGAAGTTCTTCGCTTTGTCCAGTAGCCCGACTTTATCCAGTGCCGCCGACACCCGGCGACGAATATCGTCACCGCTGGCACCAGCGATAATCAGCGGGATCGCCACGTTATCGTAGACAGTACGGTCCATCAGTAGATGGTGATCCTGGAAAATCATGCCAATCTGGCGGCGCAGAAACGGAACTTCACGGTTTTTCAGACGCGTGATGTCATGGCCGCTAAACCAGATTTTCCCGGCGCTGGGCCGCTCAATCCCACAGATCAGCTTCAGGAGGGTACTTTTCCCTGCGCCGGAATGACCGGTCAGAAACGCCATCTCACCCGGCTGCATATGGAACGTAACGCCCTGCAGCGCCTGTCTCCCACCGAGATAAGCCTTGCTGACATGTTCAAAGCGAATCATTGTTAATCCTCTCGGGCAAAAAGTGCCTCTATAAAGTCGTCCGCCTTAAACGGACGCAAATCCTCAATACGTTCGCCGACACCAATGTAGCGGATAGGGATACCAAACTGGTCAGCCACCGAGAAAATTACCCCGCCTTTCGCCGTGCCGTCCAGTTTCGTTAGCGTGATGCCGGTTAAACCAACGGCTTCATGGAACAGTTTGGCCTGGCTTACCGCGTTCTGCCCGGTGCTGGCATCGATAGTCAGCATAACTTCATGCGGCGCTTCAACGTCGAGTTTCTTCATCACGCGGACGATTTTCTTCAACTCTTCCATCAGGTGCGATTTGTTCTGCAGGCGTCCGGCGGTATCGGCAATCAGGACGTCGATATTACGCGCTTTAGCTGCCTGAATGGCGTCGAAGATAACAGAGGCGGAATCCGCACCGGTATGCTGGGCAATCACCGGAATATTGTTGCGCTGACCCCAGACCTGAAGCTGTTCAACCGCTGCTGCACGGAAAGTATCGCCCGCCGCCAGCATCACCGATTTACCCTGCTGCTCAAACTGACGTGCCAGCTTACCAATCGTCGTGGTTTTACCCACACCGTTGACGCCCACCATCAGGATCACGAACGGCGTTTTACCTTCAACATTCAGCGGCTCATCGACTTTCGCCAGAATCTCGCCCATCTCTTCTTTCAGCAGGCCATAGAGCGCCTCGGCATCACGAAGCTGCTTGCGGGATGCGCCTTCCGTCAGATTGGTGATAATTTTACGTGTGGTTTCCACGCCCACATCGGCGATCAAAAGCTGTTCTTCCAGCTCTTCAAACAGATCATCGTCGATTTTTTTACCGCGGAACAGGCTGATAAATCCGGAACCGAGATTTTCTTTGGTTTTTAACAGGCTGCGTTTCAGGCGCGCGAAGAAACCTTCTTTGGTCGGTTTTTCCTGCTCCTGAGCGATTTCTTCCACCGGCTGCTCTTCTTCTGCCGGAGGAACCACCATCACCGCCTCTTCTGCCGCTTCGGCAGCCAGCGCCTGTGCTTCCAGCTCTTCGTCGGTGATTTCTTCTTTAGCCGCTTCTTCTTCCGCCGCTTCGACAATCTCTACGGTTTCCGCTTCAGCCTGCCACTCTTCTGGCGAAACCTCTTCGGCGTTGACGTCTTCCGGCAACGGCAGCTCTTCACGTTCGATAGCCACTGGCTCCGGCGTTTCTTCTACGACCGGTTCCGGCTGTGCAACGACTCCCGCTTCAGGCTGCGCTTTTTCACTTTCAGCAACCTGTTCAGTGACTTCCACAACGTCGGCAGCAAAAGTTTCCGCCTCGGCTTCAGTATGCGCCTGCGGCTGCTCTTCAACGGCTTGTTCAGAAGCCTTCGCAGGCTCTTGCACCTGAACGATTTCTTCTACAACCGATTGTTCATTCTGAACTTCTGTCTCTTTTTCCGGGGTCTGCTCTTTTTGACCAAAGCCCAGCCAGGAAAAAAAGCCACGTTTTTTTTCTTTCGCCATTTGCGACTACACTCCTCGCTGTTGCTTCATGGCACAGCGTTAACGCTATGTACATAGCAGCTAAAAAAATGATGAAATAGTCTATCACTTAACTTAATTCACATCACCGCCTGCAAGTATGTGTTATCTGGCGGATTGAGCAATTTATCATGAAAAAACCGAATCATTCCGGCAGCGGCCAAATCCGCATTATTGGCGGGCAGTGGCGAGGCCGTAAACTACCGGTTCCTGATAGCCCAGGTCTGCGCCCCACCACCGACCGCGTACGCGAAACGTTATTTAACTGGCTGGCTCCGGTCATTGTTGACGCCCAATGTCTGGATTGCTTCGCCGGAAGCGGCGCGCTGGGGCTGGAAGCGTTATCACGCTACGCTGCGGAGGCCACGTTGATTGAGATGGATCGTGCAGTTTCTCAGCAGTTAATTAAGAATCTGGCGACACTAAAAGCAGGCAATGCACGCGTAGTGAACAGCAACGCGATGTCATTCCTGGCGCAAAAAGGCACACCGCATAATATAGTGTTTGTCGATCCACCGTTCCGCCGTGGCTTGTTAGAAGAGACGATAAATTTACTGGAAGATAACGGCTGGCTGGCTGACGAAGCCCTGATTTATGTCGAAAGCGAAGTCGAAAACGGTCTGCCCACTGTTCCGGCAAACTGGTCATTGCATCGGGAAAAAGTGGCGGGTCAGGTGGCTTATCGGCTGTATCAACGCGAAGCACAAGGAGAAAGTGATGCTGATTAATATTGGACGTTTGTTAATGCTCTGCGTTTGGGGATTTTTAATCCTCAACCTGGTGCATCCCTTCCCGCGCCCGCTGAATATTTTCGTTAACGTGGCGCTGATTTTTACCGTGCTGATGCATGGTATGCAGCTGGCGCTATTGAAATCCACTTTACCGAAAGATGGCCCGCAGATGACCACCGCCGAAAAGGTGCGGATTTTCCTTTTCGGCGTGTTTGAACTGCTGGTCTGGCAGAAGAAATTTAAAGTTAAAAAATAACCTTATTGTTCGCCAACAAAGCTAACAAAGCGCGTTCCTTTATAGCTCAGCGTACCTTTATCGCCCACTGTCAGGGCGTGGTACTGCTGGGCGTCGAGGCGAAACGTTTGCTCCATTCCTCCGCTTTGCGGTTTGAAGCTTGCCTCATAGCGCATACTGGTGCCTGCCGGAGTCACTTCCTGCTGGCGCGAACGGCGATCGTTAATCGGTTTTTCCCGCTTGTTGCTCACCACCACCAGCTTTTGCTGGAGCGGAGCCATATCATTATCAGCTTTTTCCCGTCGCTGTTGCATAAAACGAAACGATGCGGCGACGACAATTAAGCCAATGATAACAATAAAGAAAAGAGGTGGTTTGCTCATCTTTATCCCTCATCGGAAAATGCGGAAATAAGCATACCCTGCCAGTTATGGTGTTGTCATCCGTCCACCCTCGCCACTAAACTGGAAGCAAGACCGTAGGCATTCCGCTTACGAAAAAATAACGAATTCAAGGAACTAAGATGCTTTGGTCGTTTATCGCTGTCTGTCTTTCCGCATGGCTATCTGTGGATGCATCGTATCGTGGGCCAACCTGGCAACGCTGGGTGTTTAAACCGTTAACCCTTCTTCTCCTGTTGTTACTGGCCTGGCAAGCGCCGATGTTCGACGCCATTAGCTATCTGGTGCTGGCGGGGCTGTGCGCCTCACTGCTGGGCGATGCGCTAACCCTGTTGCCACGTCAACGTCTGATGTACGCCATCGGCGCGTTTTTCCTCTCGCACCTGCTGTACACCATCTATTTCGCCAGTCAGATGACGCTCTCTTTCTTCTGGCCTCTGCCGTTGGTACTGCTGGTTCTGGGCGCGCTGTTACTGGCGATTATCTGGACGCGGCTGGAAGAGTATCGTTGGCCTATCTGCACGTTTATCGGCATGACGCTGGTGATGGTGTGGCTGGTAGGTGAACTGTGGTTCTTCCGTCCGACCGCTCCGGCGCTCTCTGCGTTTGTCGGCGCTTCGTTGCTGTTTATCAGTAACTTTGTCTGGCTGGGTAGCCACTATCGCCGACGCTTCCGTGCGGATAACGCGATTGCTGCGGCCTGCTACTTTGCCGGTCACTTCCTCATCGTCCGCTCGCTGTATCTCTGATAAAACTTGACTCTGGAGTCGACTCCAGAGTGTATCCTTCGGTTAATGAGAAAAAACTTAACCGGAGGATGCCATGTCGACTCCTGACAATCACGGCAAGAAAGCCCCTCAATTTGCCGCGTTCAAACCGCTAACCACGGTACAGAACGCCAACGACTGTTGCTGCGACGGCGCATGTTCCAGCACGCCAACGCTCTCTGAAAACGTCTCCGGCACCCGCTATAGCTGGAAAGTCAGCGGCATGGACTGCGCCGCCTGTGCGCGCAAGGTAGAAAATGCCGTGCGCCAGCTTGCAGGCGTGAATCAGGTGCAGGTACTGTTCGCCACCGAAAAACTGGTGGTTGATGCCGACAATGACATCCGTGCACAAGTTGAATCTGCGGTGCAAAAAGCGGGCTATTCCCTGCGTGATGAGCAGGCCGCCGACGAGCCACAAGCATCGCGCCTGAAAGAGAATCTGCCGCTGATTACGCTAATCGTGATGATGGCAATCAGCTGGGGTCTGGAGCAGTTCAATCATCCGTTCGGGCAACTGGCGTTTATCGCGACCACGCTGGTTGGGCTGTACCCGATTGCTCGTCAGGCATTACGGCTGATCAAATCCGGCAGTTACTTCGCCATTGAAACGTTAATGAGCGTAGCTGCTATTGGTGCGCTGTTTATTGGCGCAACGGCTGAAGCTGCGATGGTGTTGCTGCTGTTTTTGATTGGTGAACGACTGGAAGGCTGGGCCGCCAGCCGCGCGCGTCAGGGCGTTAGCGCGTTAATGGCGCTGAAACCAGAAACCGCCACGCGCCTGCGTAACGGTGAGCGGGAAGAGGTGGCGATTAACAGCCTGCGCCCTGGCGATGTGATTGAAGTTGCGGCGGGCGGGCGTTTGCCTGCCGACGGTAAACTGCTCTCGCCCTTTGCCAGTTTTGATGAAAGCGCCCTGACCGGCGAATCCATTCCGGTGGAGCGCGCAACGGGCGATAAAGTTCCTGCAGGAGCCACCAGCGTAGACCGTCTGGTAACGCTGGAAGTGCTGTCAGAACCGGGTGCCAGCGCCATTGACCGGATTCTGAAACTGATCGAAGAAGCCGAAGAGCGCCGCGCCCCCATTGAGCGGTTTATCGACCGTTTCAGCCGTATTTATACGCCAGCAATTATGGCCGTCGCCCTGCTGGTAACGCTGGTGCCGCCGCTGCTGTTTGCCGCCAGCTGGCAAGAGTGGATTTATAAAGGGCTGACGCTGCTGCTGATTGGCTGCCCGTGTGCGTTAGTTATCTCCACGCCCGCGGCGATTACCTCCGGGCTGGCAGCAGCGGCACGTCGTGGGGCGTTAATTAAAGGCGGTGCGGCGCTGGAGCAGCTAGGTCGTGTTACCCAGGTGGCGTTTGATAAAACCGGTACGCTGACCGTCGGTAAACCGCGCGTTACCGCGATTCATCCGGCAACGGGTATTAGTGAATCTGAACTGCTGACACTGGCGGCGGCGGTCGAGCAAGGCGCGACGCATCCACTGGCGCAGGCGATCGTGCGCGAAGCACAGGTTGCTGCACTCGCCATTCCCGCCGCCGAATCACAGCGGGCGCTGGTCGGGTCTGGCATTGAAGCGCAGGTTAACGGTGAGCGCGTATTGATTTGCGCTGCCGGGAAACATCCCGCTGATGCATTTGCTGGTTTAATTAACGAACTGGAAAGCGCCGGGCAAACGGTAGTGCTGGTAGTACGTAACGATGACGTGCTTGGTGTCATTGCGTTACAGGATACCCTGCGCGCCGATGCTGCAACTGCCATCAGTGAACTGAACGCGCTGGGCGTCAAAGGGGTGATCCTCACCGGCGATAATCCACGCGCAGCGGCGGCAATTGCCGGGGAGCTGGGGCTGGAGTTTAAAGCGGGCCTGTTGCCGGAAGATAAAGTCAAAGCGGTGACCGAGCTGAATCAACATGCGCCGCTGGCGATGGTCGGTGACGGTATTAACGACGCGCCAGCGATGAAAGCTGCCGCCATTGGGATTGCAATGGGCAGTGGCACAGACGTGGCGCTGGAAACCGCTGATGCAGCATTAACCCATAACCACCTGCGCGGCCTGGTGCAAATGATTGAACTGGCACGCGCCACTCACGCCAATATCCGCCAGAACATCACCATTGCGCTGGGACTGAAAGGGATCTTCCTCGTCACCACGCTTTTAGGGATGACCGGACTATGGCTGGCGGTGCTGGCAGATACGGGTGCGACGGTGCTGGTGACAGCGAATGCGTTAAGATTGTTGCGCAGGAGATAAGGCAAACCGATCGCAACATTGAGCGCGATCGGTCCCCTCGCCCCTCTGGGGAGAGGGTTAGGGTGAGGGGAAAAGGCGGCATCGAAGCCAATCAGCCCCCATCAACCGCCTTTACGAATCAAATAACGATAAGGCAGTCCATCCGTCTCTTTCGCAACCAGTTCGTGTTCCATAAAGGTACAAAACCCAGGAATATCGCGGGTAGTGGCCGGATCGTCGGCGATAATCAGCAACGTTTCGCCGGGCTGCATATTGCGCACAGTTTTGCGCACCATCATTACGGGTTCCGGGCAGCGCAGGCCAAGTGCGTCGAGTGTGTGGTCAGGGCTGGAAAAGAGATCGGTCATTTTCTTCTCATCACATAAAAAAACGGCGCTAGTTTACGCCCTGTGAGTCCGTAAGCAAACCAGGTTAACGATTGCGTGAAAATTAACCATTGCATTGTCAACGTAAAGCAGTATCATGCGGCGGCTCGAAAAAAGGGTAAGCACGTTATTATGTTAAGGTAACAGACGTGTCGTACGTATTGGGTTCCCTCACCCCAATGGTTAATCAAAAAGGTACAATATGAACGTTTTCTCGCAAACTCAACGCTATAAGGCGTTGTTCTGGTTATCGTTATTTCATCTGCTGGTGATCACCTCCAGTAACTATCTGGTTCAGCTTCCCGTCTCCATTTTGGGTTTCCATACCACCTGGGGCGCGTTTAGCTTTCCGTTTATTTTTCTTGCTACCGACCTGACCGTGCGTATTTTTGGCGCACCGCTGGCCCGACGCATTATCTTCGCGGTAATGATCCCTGCGTTATTAATCTCCTACGTCATCTCGTCGCTATTCTATATGGGTTCCTGGCAGGGATTCGGCGCACTCGCCCACTTCAACCTGTTTGTCGCCCGTATCGCCACCGCCAGTTTCATGGCCTACGCGCTGGGGCAAATCCTCGACGTGCACGTTTTTAACCGCCTGCGTCAGAGTCGCCGCTGGTGGCTGGCACCGACAGCGTCCACACTGTTCGGTAACGTCAGCGACACGCTGGCCTTTTTCTTCATTGCCTTCTGGCGTAGCCCGGATGCCTTTATGGCTGAACACTGGATGGAAATCGCGCTGGTCGATTACTGTTTCAAAGTGTTAATCAGTATCGTTTTCTTCCTGCCAATGTATGGCGTATTACTCAATATGCTGTTGAAAAGACTGGCAGATAAATCCGAAATCAACGCTTTGCAGGCGAGTTAAAGGTTCGTTATCAGAGTTGTGATAAGATGGATGAATGAGCCGTTATGGCCGTTTATCGAAAGGAAGAAGTCAATGCGCAATCTGGTTAAATATGTCGGAATTGGCCTGCTGGTTATGGGGCTTGCGGCCTGTGATGATAAAGACACTAACGCTACGGCGCAGGGTTCGGTCGCGGAAAGTAACGCTACCGGGAATCCCGTCAACCTGCTTGATGGCAAGTTAAGTTTCTCGCTGCCAGCGGATATGACCGACCAGAGCGGTAAGCTGGGAACGCAGGCCAATAACATGCATGTCTGGTCCGACGCCACCGGGCAGAAAGCAGTCATCGTCATCATGGGCGATGATCCGAAAGAAGATCTGGCGGTGCTGGCGAAGCGTCTGGAAGATCAGCAACGTAGCCGCGATCCGCAGCTGCAAGTGGTAACCAATAAAGCCATTGAGCTGAAAGGTCACAAAATGCAGCAGTTAGACAGTATTATCTCCGCGAAAGGCCAGACGGCGTACTCTTCCGTTATTCTGGGTAACGTGGGTAATCAACTGCTGACCATGCAAATTACGCTGCCCGCTGACGATCAGCAAAAAGCGCAGACCACCGCAGAAAACATCATTAATACGCTGGTTATTCAGTAAGTTTTAAGATGATGAGGCGGCCTCAGGGACGTGTTCCGGAGGCCGTTTTTTTAATCGCCACGTCAGTAATAACGCGATTGCGACCAGTCCCGCCGCCGCCAGATAAATCACCGGTACGCCCGCCCAGCTCATCACCAGCCCAGCCAGTGGTCCAGTCACGCCAAGCGATAAATCCATAAATACGGTGTAAGTTGCCAGCGCCGCCCCCTGATTTTGCTGCGGAACCGCTTTTACCGCCACTACACCCAATGCCGGGAACACCAGCGAAAACCCGGCCCCCGCCAGTAAGACGCCGATTTTCGCCATCCACGGCATAGTCGCCACGCCAACCAGTAGCAGGCCGATTATCTCAACGCTAAAGCAAATCATCGCTACGTTTAAGCCACCGATACGGTTAATGCCGTTAGGGAATAACAAACGCGTACCGACAAACGCACAGCTAAACAGCGTCAGCGCGAAAGCCGCACCGTCCCAACCTTTAGCGTCATAAAACAGCGTGATAAAGGTGGCGATGACGCCAAATCCGGCGGAAGCCAGTGCCAGCGCCATACCGTACAGCCAGACGCGCCCAAGCACCGCGCGAAACGGCAGCGGTTTGCCTTTACTGGCTTTTACCGTCGGACGCGGGATCGCCAACAAAATGGCCACCAGCGCCACGCCCATAATGATTAACGCTAACGCCTGCAAGCCGCCCCAGTGATAAAACACGACGCCTAACGGCGCACCCATCGCCATCGCCCCGTAAGTGACAATGCCGTTCCACGAAATCACCCGCCCGATATGCAGCGAGCCAACCACGCCAACGCCCCATAGGGTCGATCCCGTTCCGGCAAAACTTTGCCCAATCCCAAGGATGACGCGCCCCAGGCAAAGTAATAACAGGCTGATGACAGGCAGACTGGCGGTTAATCCTGCCGTCAGATACCCCAGACCGCTCAAAAAGCAGCCGCATAAACCGAAGACGACAATCTTTTTGGGTCCCAGCGAATCGGCGTAACGTCCGGCATGAGGGCGGCTCAGCAAGGTGGCGAAATATTGCAGGCTGATAACCAATCCTGCCCAGAAGGCGCTAAAGCCCATCACATCATGGACATAGCCCGGTAATACAGCGAGCGGCAACCCGATGGTGAGGTAGCTGGCGAAGTTAAACATGACTATAGAGACAATGCGCAAATTCAGGCGCAATCCGTTTAGCGCGGGTTCGGCTACGGGTTCGGGCATGAGGATCACCACATTTTTACAACAGTGTTTCATTTTTACCATGTGCTGACGTGAAAATCAGCAGTAAGAATCAGAATATTGCTGGCGTGACTCCCGCTACACTTAATACAAAAAGTCACAAGGAAGCCCCAATGGAAACCCCTCAACCCGATAAAACGGGCATGCACATTCTGCTCAAGCTGGCCTCGCTGGTAGTGATCCTCGCGGGCATTCACGCAGCGGCAGATATCATTGTGCAGCTGTTACTGGCGCTGTTTTTTGCCATCGTCCTCAACCCGCTCGTCACCTGGTTTATTCGTCGGGGAGTACAACGCCCCGTTGCCATTACGATTGTAGTGGTGGTGATGCTGATCGCACTAACCGCGCTGGTCGGCGTACTGGCGGCATCGTTTAACGAATTTATCTCTATGCTGCCGAAGTTTAATAAGGAGCTGACGCGCAAACTTTTTAAATTGCAGGAGATGTTGCCTTTTCTTAATTTGCATATGTCGCCGGAGCGAATGCTGCAGCGGATGGACTCGGAAAAAGTGGTTACCTTCACCACAGCGCTAATGACCGGGCTTTCCGGGGCAATGGCGAGCGTGCTTTTGCTGGTGATGACCGTAGTTTTTATGCTGTTTGAAGTGCGCCACGTCCCTTACAAAATGCGTTTTGCGCTGAATAATCCACAGATTCACATCGCGGGATTACACCGCGCACTTAAAGGCGTTTCGCACTATCTTGCATTGAAGACGCTACTCAGTTTATGGACAGGTGTCATCGTCTGGCTGGGGCTGGAGCTGATGGGGGTACAGTTTGCGCTGATGTGGGCAGTACTGGCGTTTTTGCTTAACTACGTGCCCAATATCGGCGCGGTAATTTCCGCCGTACCGCCAATGATTCAGGTGCTGCTGTTTAATGGTATTTACGAATGTATTCTGGTCGGCGCATTGTTTTTAGTTGTCCATATGGTCATCGGCAATATTTTAGAGCCACGGATGATGGGCCATCGCCTGGGGATGTCCACCATGGTGGTATTTCTTTCATTGTTAATTTGGGGATGGCTGCTCGGCCCGGTAGGGATGCTACTTTCGGTGCCATTAACCAGTGTGTGTAAAATCTGGATGGAAACCACCAAAGGCGGTAGCAAACTGGCGATTTTACTGGGGCCAGGCAGACCGAAAAGTCGGTTACCGGGATGAGGCGACAAGTGATACGATACGCACTTTCATTTTCCATTAAACGTTGGCCCTGATATGTATCGGATAGTTCTGGGGAAAGTTTCGACCTTAAGCGCAGCTCCACTGCCACCGGGTTTACGCGAGCAAGCACCGCAAGGTCCACGACGCGAACGCTGGCTGGCGGGGCGTGCATTGCTTTCGCACACGCTTTCCCCGCTACCGGAGATCATCTATGGCGAACAAGGCAAACCTGCATTCGCGCCGGAAACGCCGCTATGGTTCAACTTAAGCCATAGCGGTGACGATATCGCTCTGCTGTTGAGCGATGAAGGCGAAGTCGGCTGCGATATCGAAGTGATTCGCCCGCGCGCCAACTGGCGCTGGCTGGCGAACGCCGTGTTCAGCCTCGGGGAACACGCTGAAATGGACGCCGTGCATCCTGAGCAGCAACTGGAAATGTTCTGGCGCATCTGGACGCGCAAAGAAGCCATCGTTAAACAGCGTGGCGGCAGCGCCTGGCAAATCGTCAGCGTAGATAGCACCTATCACTCCTCGCTGTCAGTCAGCCATTGCCAGCTAGAAAATTTAAGCCTTGCGATCTGCACCCCCACCCCCTTTACGCTCACCGCCGAGAGTGTGCAATGGATCGATTCAGTTAACTGATCCGCCCACCCGACTGCCCATCTATTGATCCAGAACAGGTAATCAGTATGACGAATACTTAAAATCGTCATACTTATTTCCGCCATCTATTTTAATCCATTGGGGTTACCATGCTCTCCACACTCCGCCGCACTCTATTTGCGCTGCTGGCTTGTGCGTCTTTTATCGTCCATGCCGCTGCACCAGATGAAATCACCACCGCCTGGCCGGTGAATGTCGGGCCACTAAACCCGCACCTTTACACGCCTAACCAGATGTTCGCCCAGAGCATGGTTTATGAACCATTGGTGAAATATCAGGCAGACGGTTCGGTGATCCCGTGGCTGGCAAAAAGCTGGACTCATTCAGAAGATGGTAAAACCTGGACCTTCACCCTGCGTGATGACGTGAAATTCTCCAACGGTGAACCGTTCGATGCCGAGGCGGCGGCAGAAAACTTCCGCGCAGTGCTCGATAACCGTCAACGTCACGCCTGGCTGGAGCTGGCAAACCAGATTGTTGATGTTAAAGCACTCAGTAAAACAGAGCTGCAAATCACCCTGAAAAGCGCCTACTATCCTTTCCTGCAAGAACTGGCCCTGCCGCGCCCTTTCCGCTTTATCGCCCCCTCGCAGTTTAAAAACCATGAAACCATGAACGGAATTAAAGCGCCGATTGGCACCGGACCGTGGATTTTGCAGGAATCGAAACTGAATCAGTACGATGTCTTCGTCCGTAACGAAAACTACTGGGGCGAAAAGCCAGCGATTAAAAAGATCACCTTTAACGTCATCCCGGACCCGACTACCCGCGCGGTGGCGTTTGAAACTGGCGATATCGACCTGCTGTACGGAAACGAAGGGTTATTACCGCTCGATACCTTCGCCCGCTTTAGCCAGAACCCGGCTTACCATACCCAACTGTCACAGCCGATCGAAACCGTGATGCTGGCGCTTAATACCGCCAAAGCCCCCACCAATGAGCTGGCAGTACGTGAAGCTCTTAATTACGCGGTAAACAAAAAATCGCTGATTGATAACGCGTTGTATGGCACCCAGCAGGTCGCCGACACCCTGTTTGCCCCTTCTGTGCCCTACGCCAACCTCGGCCTGAAACCGCGCCAGTACGATCCGCAGAAAGCGAAAGCGTTGCTGGAAAAAGCCGGTTGGACGCTGCCTGCGGGCAAAGACATCCGCGAGAAAAATGGTCAGCCGCTGCGCATTGAACTGTCGTTCATCGGCACCGATGCGTTAAGCAAATCGATGGCGGAAATCATTCAGGCTGATATGCGCCAGATTGGCGCAGATGTCTCGCTGATTGGCGAAGAAGAGAGCAGTATCTATGCTCGTCAGCGCGACGGTCGTTTTGGCATGATTTTCCACCGCACCTGGGGCGCGCCATATGATCCACACGCCTTCCTCAGTTCAATGCGCGTACCGTCACACGCTGACTTCCAGGCACAGCAAGGATTAGCCGACAAACCGCTGATTGATAAAGAGATCGGCGAAGTGCTGGCGACCCATGACGAAACGCAACGTCAGGCGCTGTATCGCGACATTCTGACCCGTCTGCATGACGAGGCGGTTTATCTGCCTATCAGTTACATCTCAATGATGGTGGTATCAAAACCGGAGCTGGGTAACATCCCCTACGCGCCGATCGCCACCGAAATTCCGTTCGAACAGATTAAACCGGTGAAACCTTAATGTTGCGTTACGTATTACGCCGCTTTCTGCTGCTGATCCCGATGGTGCTCGCCGCCTCGGTGATCATTTTTCTGATGCTGCGCCTCGGTACCGGCGACCCGGCGCTCGATTATCTGCGTTTATCTAACCTGCCGCCGACGCCGGAGATGCTGGCCTCTACCCGCACCATGCTCGGGCTGGATCAGCCGCTGTACGTCCAGTACGGTACCTGGTTGTGGAAGGCGCTGCATCTTGACTTTGGTATCTCATTCGCCAGCCAACGCCCGGTACTGGACGATATGCTGAACTTCCTGCCCGCCACGCTGGAACTTGCAGGTGCGGCGCTGGTATTAATTCTGCTCACTTCCGTACCGCTCGGTATCTGGGCGGCGCGCCACCGCGATCGTTTGCCGGATTTCGCCGTGCGCTTTATCGCGTTTCTTGGCGTGTCGATGCCCAACTTCTGGCTGGCATTTTTGCTAGTGATGGCGTTTTCGGTGTATCTGCAATGGCTACCCGCGATGGGCTACGGCGGCTGGCAGCACATCATTTTGCCTGCGGTTTCCATCGCCTTTATGTCGCTGGCGATTAACGCGCGACTGCTGCGCGCCAGTATGCTGGACGTCGCCGGTCAGCGTCACGTCACCTGGGCGCGGCTACGCGGCCTGAATGACAAACAGACCGAACGCCGCCATATTCTGCGCAATGCCTCGCTGCCGATGATCACCGCCGTGGGGATGCATATCGGCGAACTGATTGGCGGGACGATGATTATCGAAAACATCTTTGCCTGGCCGGGCGTCGGGCGCTATGCGGTGTCGGCGATTTTTAACCGTGACTATCCGGTGATCCAGTGCTTTACGCTGATGATGGTGGTGGTTTTTGTGGTCTGTAATTTGATTGTCGATTTGCTCAACGCCGCGCTGGACCCGCGCATTCGTCGTCATGAAGGAGCGCACGCGTGAACTTTTTCCTCTCTTCCCGCTGGTCGGTACGCCTGGCGCTGATCATTATCGCCCTGCTGGCGCTGATTGCGCTCACCAGCCAGTGGTGGCTGCCGTATGACCCCCAGGCGATTGATTTGCCGTCGCGCCTGCTTTCGCCGGATGCGCAGCACTGGCTGGGCACCGATCACTTAGGTCGCGATATTTTCTCGCGGCTGATGGCAGCGACCCGCGTGTCGCTCGGTTCGGTAATGGCCTGCCTGCTGCTGGTGCTGACATTAGGGCTGGTTATTGGCGGCAGCGCCGGGTTGATTGGCGGGCGCGTTGATCAGGCCACCATGCGCGTCGCCGATATGTTTATGACCTTCCCGACCTCGATTCTGTCGTTCTTTATGGTTGGCGTGCTCGGCACCGGGCTGACCAACGTAATTATCGCCATCGCCCTGTCGCACTGGGCGTGGTATGCACGCATGGTGCGCAGCCTGGTGATTTCACTACGCCAACGCGAGTTTGTGCTGGCGTCACGGCTTTCCGGTGCGGGCCATGTGCGGGTGTTTGTCGATCATCTGGCAGGCGCGGTGATCCCTTCGCTGCTGGTGCTGGCAACGCTGGATATCGGCCATATGATGCTGCACGTCGCGGGGATGTCTTTCCTTGGCCTCGGTGTGACCGCGCCGACCGCCGAATGGGGCGTGATGATTAACGACGCGCGCCAGTATATCTGGACCCAGCCGCTGCAAATGTTCTGGCCGGGGCTGGCGCTGTTTATCAGCGTGATGGCCTTTAACCTGGTGGGTGACGCACTGCGCGATCATCTGGACCCTCATCTGGTGACGGAGCACGCACACTAATGCCGCAACAGATTGAACTACGTAATATCGCGCTACAGGCCGCGCAGCCGCTGGTACACGGTGTATCGTTAACCCTGCAACGCGGGCGCGTGCTGGCGTTAGTCGGCGGTAGCGGCAGCGGGAAATCATTAACCTGCGCCGCGACGCTGGGCATTTTGCCCGCTGGCGTTCGCCAGACGGCGGGGGAAATTTTAGCCGATGGCAAACCGGTTTCGCCTTGCGCCCTGCGCGGCATCAAAATTGCCACCATCATGCAGAACCCGCGCAGCGCCTTTAATCCACTGCACACCATGCACACCCACGCGCGGGAAACCTGCCTGGCGTTAGGGAAACCCGCCGATGACGCTACGCTTACCGCTGCCATAGAAGCGGTGGGGCTGGAAAACGCCGCGCGCGTGCTGAAGCTGTACCCGTTCGAGATGAGCGGCGGCATGTTGCAGCGCATGATGATTGCGATGGCGGTGCTGTGTGAATCACCGTTTATCATCGCCGATGAACCGACCACCGACCTCGACGTGGTAGCACAGGCGCGCATCCTCGATCTGCTGGAAAGCATTATGCAAAAACAAGCGCCGGGAATGCTGCTGGTGACCCATGATATGGGCGTTGTGGCGCGTCTGGCGGATGACGTGGCGGTGATGTCTGACGGTAAGATTGTCGAACAGGGCGATGTAGAAACGCTGTTTAACGCCCCCAAACATACAGTGACGCGCAGCCTGGTTTCCGCTCATCTCGCCCTCTACGGTATGGAGCTGGCATCATGACTTTACTTAACATCTCCGGCCTTTCCCATCACTATGCGCACGGTGGATTTAACGGAAAACATCAACATCAGGCGGTGCTGAATAACGTTTCCCTGACCCTGAAAAGCGGCGAAACCGTCGCCCTGCTGGGGCGCAGCGGCTGCGGGAAAAGTACCCTCGCGCGGTTGCTGGTGGGTTTAGAATCGCCCGCGCAGGGGAATATTAGCTGGCGTGGCGAACCGCTGGCGAAACTCAATCGCGCCCAGCGTAAAGCGTTCCGCCGCGATATTCAGATGGTATTTCAGGACTCCATCAGCGCCGTGAATCCGCGCAAAACCGTGCGCGAGATCCTGCGTGAACCGATGCGCCACCTGCTATCACTGAAAAAATCCGAACAACTGGCGCGCGCCAGCGAAATGCTGAAGGCGGTCGATCTCGATGACAGCGTTCTCGACAAACGCCCACCGCAGTTAAGCGGCGGCCAGCTCCAGCGCGTCTGCCTGGCTCGCGCGCTGGCGGTCGAACCGAAACTACTGATTCTGGATGAAGCCGTTTCTAACCTTGATCTCGTGTTACAGGCGGGTGTCATTCGCCTGCTGAAAAAGCTACAACAACAGTTTGGCACCGCCTGCCTGTTCATCACCCACGACTTACGCCTGGTAGAACGCTTTTGCCAGCGGGTAATGGTTATGGACAACGGACAAATCGTCGAAACCCAGGTGGTGGGAGAGAAATTAACCTTTTCCTCTGACGCCGGACGTGTGCTACAAAACGCGGTATTACCCGCATTCCCCGTGCGCCGTCGCACCACAGAAAAGGTTTAACGCAAATGCAACGAGTCACCATCACGCTTGATGACGATTTACTGGAGACGCTGGACAGCCTGAGCCAGCGTCGTGGTTATAACAACCGTTCCGAAGCTATCCGCGACATTCTGCGTAGCGCCCTGGCGCAAGAGGCCACCCAGCAGCACGGCACGCAAGGTTTCGCGGTGCTGTCGTATGTGTATGAACACGAAAAACGCGACTTAGCCAGCCGCATTGTCTCCACCCAGCATCATCACCACGACCTCTCCGTCGCCACGCTGCATGTGCACATCAACCACGACGACTGTCTGGAAATCGCCGTGTTGAAAGGTGACATGGGTGACGTGCAGCATTTTGCCGATGACGTTATCGCCCAGCGCGGCGTGCGGCACGGGCATTTGCAGTGCTTGCCGAAGGAAGATTGAGTCTATTATTGGGTCCTTTGGTGAACGATCAACAAAGGGCCACTAGCACACCTGATTCCTCTCTAAATACCCTATCCGAACCTTCTCTTTTGTAACGTTCTAAATATATTCCTAAAAATCTTCAATTCATTGTGACCACAAGTTTTTCTTCGCTTTTTCGTATGAAGATACTGTCATTAAAATAATAGAAAAGGATTTTACGATGAGCGGAAAACCGGCGGCGCGTCAGGGTGACATGACGCAGTATGGCGGTAGCATTGTTCAGGGTTCAGCCGGGGTACGTATTGGTGCCCCCACCGGCGTGGCCTGTTCGGTGTGCCCCGGCGGAGTGACGTCCGGCCATCCGGTCAATCCCCTGCTCGGTGCAAAGGTCCTTCCCGGTGAAACCGACATCGCCCTGCC